>JAMONW010000152.1 GCA_027066355.1 Campylobacteraceae bacterium | reverse complement strand
TATATAGTTGCAAAAGAGAAAAATAGTAATTTTTTAACTATTGTAGATGATATTTCAAAAGAGTATATTGAGGGTAAAGAGCAAGAGATTATTGATATATTAAAAAAATTTGCTATAGATACAGAGCAAAAAGTTTATAGAAAAGATAATCTATCAATATATCAGAGATTTGCAACAAAATTAGTTGAAGATAAAAAAGCATTTATTTGTTTTTGTGATGAAGTTCAAAGTAAATGTAGCAGTTGCAAAAAATTACCAAAAGAGCAAATTAAAAATAAATTAGATAGTAAAGAGCCTTATACCATAAGGTTAAATCATGAAAATAGAGAGCAAATAATATTGCAAAAAAATCAGATACCAACTTTTGATTTTGCATCTGCAATAGATAATATGATATACAATATCAACACAATAGTAGCAAAAGATAGTGAAGATAGTAGCATTAAAGAGCAAATATCTATTTTAAAACTCTTTGATTACTCTAGTGAAATTAACTCATTTTATATAAAAACATCAAAAACTCCAACAGTAGTAGAGTTGTTAAAGAGTGGTTTTTTACCAGATGCTATTATTAATTATGCTATAAATTTAATCTACCCTACTTCTAAAGAAGTTTTTTATTTGCCAGATGCAATTAAATGGCTTGATATTTCAAAATTAGATAGCAGAGCAAAAAGTTTTAATATAGAAGAGTTAAAAGAGTTAAATAGAAAACATCTACTAAAAATGGATAGTAAAAAATTATCTTCAACAGTAGGTTTTGCAGATAGTGATATTGGAGAGTTATTAAAACTTTTTTTAAAAAACTTATTTACTATTAATGAATTAGAGAGTAAATTTAAACAAATTTTTAAGCCAAAAAATTGCAAAAATGATATAGACTCTTTTAAGCAAATATCAGATATTATTAAAAAAGCGCCTATGATAGATAATTTTTTGCAATTTAAAGAGTATTTAGTTAAAAAGAGCAACTTTAGTGATACTAAAGTAGAAGATATTATAGTTGAGTTATTTGGTGTTAAAGATATTAAAGAAGCTAAAGAGGTTTATCCCTTTATAAAATCATATATTTTGGAGGTAGCAAGATGTCAATAATTGTTAATAGTATAATAGATTTAATTTTACTTTTTATAAACATATATGTTTGGGTAATTATAATTGCAGCACTTTTGAGTTTTGTAAACCCAGATCCACGAAATCAAATTGTTCAAATTATAAGAAATTTAACTGAGCCAGTTTTTTATTATGTTAGAAGAAAATTGCCATTTGTGGTTGTGTCTGGAATAGATTTATCACCAATTTTAATTATTTTTGTATTAAATATAATTAGCCAATTTTTATATAAATTACATATGTAATTTTTAAATAAAGTAAAAAATCAATAAAGAATTTAAGGAATATTTTGAATATATTAAAAAATATTATATGCACTATTGCTATTGTTACTACTAGCTCTTATGCTCTAAGTTTAGAAGAGTTAAAAAGTATGCCAAAGTCAATTGAGAGAGATTTTTATATATGGAAATATCTGAAAGACCCCAATACTACAAGTTATAGTGCAAATGAGGCATCTAAATTAATATTTCATATTAACTCAAAGCTAGATAAAGCTTATTATAGAAAAACTTTTTCTCATTTAAGAAAAAGAGTATATAAGCCAAAGCCAGAAACTTTAGCTAAATATGCAAAGTTAATATCAAAAATGCAAAAAAGTGGAAACTTTTATGAAGCATGGCTTAAGCTAGATACTAAAAATAAATTAATGGTATTTATACATGGAGGCACTCAAAATAGAGCCTTATTAAATAAGGATATAGGCTCAAAACTATTTTTAGAGTTATCAAATTATAAAGAGATTAATAGATTTTTATTTAGAGTAGGAAAAGAGAGATTAACTAAGTTAAAAAATGTTGCGCTAAATACTGCTCCTTTAAGTGATACAAAAATTAATTATAATAATCTTTTAAAATTAGGTTTTGATAATTTAAAAAGAGATAAAGAGCAGTTGGCTTCAAGATTTTTTTATAGAGCAATATATAAAGCAAAGAGTAGATTTTATGCTGATAAAGCAATATTTTGGTATTATATGGCTACAAGAGATTTAAAATATCTTAATAAATTGGCAAATAGTCATGATTTTAATATATATAAATTAATAGCTTTAGATTTTTTAAATAGACCATATCCTATTCCTGCAACTGCACCTTTAAGTAATGCAGAAGCTAAAACAATAGATATTACTAATCCAATAGATTGGGCAATATTAAAAAAGAAGATATTTTCTAAAAAATATAATTTATACACTTTGGCTTCAAAATATAACTCTTTTGATACTATGGCATATTACTATTATATATTAAATAAGGCAAGTAGAGATACAAAGCAATATTTTCCACTACCTTATAGAGATATACTTTCAAAATATACAATAGATAGACAAGCATTAATTTATGCTATAGCTAGACAAGAGAGTCAATTTATTCCTGCTTCAGTATCTAGTTCATTTGCAGTTGGAATGATGCAATTTATGCCATTTTTGGTAAAGCATATTGCAAAAGTAAGAGGTGAAAATGTAAGTTTAGAAGATATGTTTAAACCAGTAGTTTCTATAAGATTTGCAAATACACATTTGAATTATCTAAATAAATATCTATATCATCCCTTATTTGTGGCGTATGCATATAATGCTGGAATAGGATATACAAGAAGATTGATTAGAAAAAATATATTCAAAAGTGGAAAATATGAACCATATTTAAGTTTAGAGATGGTAGATAATGAACAGGCAAATCATTATGGAAAAAAAGTTTTAGCAAATTATGTAATATATAAAAAATTATTAGGAAATCCTATTAAAATAACAACTCTTTTAAATCAATTAGATAAACCACATTTAACAGATAAGTTTAGATAAGAGTCTAAACTTACCTAAATTATACTATGCTCCAAATCCTAAAATTATAAATTGAACATACCAAATTGCAATTGAAACTATATAACCAACCAAAATTGTCCAAGCATACTTCATATGTGCATTAAATGTGTAAATACCGTGTAGTTTTCCCATTACTCCAACTCCTGCTGCACTACCAAAGCTAATTAAGCTACCACCAATTCCAGCAGTCATAGTTACTAGCATCCATTGCGCTCTTAGTGCCTCTCCCATATTTGGGTCGGCTTTAAGCACAGCACTCATTACAGGCACATTATCAATAATTGCCGATACAAAACCAATACCTATATTTACAATAGTAGGGTTTAATTTATTATAAAGCTCTGTTAAATATCCCAAGTATCCTAAAAAGTGTAATCCACCAACTGCAGCTAAAATACCAAAGAAAAATAGTAAAGTATCATTTTCAATATGTGCTATCCATGAAAAAGCATTTAATTTTGTATTGCTTGGACTTTGATTGATTTTATATACATAGAGTTTAAGTATAGCTAAACCAAATATCATACCCCACATTGCTGGAAGATGAAGAAGTTGATGAGATAAAACTGCCAAAGTAATTGTAAGAGCAAATAGCCCAATAATTACTTTTCCACCCTCTAAAATCTCTATTTTCTTTTCATCTGCATGAAATGGTGGTTGCCCTTTTGGAACAAATTTGCTTAGTAAAAAAGCAGTTATAAACCATCCAATAAATGATGCTGGGAATAGATATAAAAACTCTGTAAATGCCCCCTTGCCATCAATCCAAACCATAAGCGTTGTAATATCACCAAATGGACTCCAAGCCCCTCCAGCATTTGCGGCAACTACAATATTTATAGCTCCTGGCACCAAGAATGATTTGTTATCTTTATCTATTGTTAAAAGAACTGTAGATAAAATAAGAGCAGTGGTTAAGTTATCTGCTACAGGAGAGATAAAAAATGCCAATACACCAGTTACCCAAAAGAGCTTTTTATATGTATATCCTTTTGAAACAAGACTGTATCTAAGAGCTGAGAATACCTTTCTATCTATCATAGCTTCTATATATGTCATTGCTACAAGCAAGAAGAAGTAGATTTCTGATATTTCAACTATAAGTCTATCAACTTCACTCTCTAAAGGATGAGGGTTTAATCCATTAATTGAATAATATACTCCAATTAACATAAATATAAGTGTTCCTGCAAAGAGTGCAGGTTTTGCTTTGTTTATTTGGTATTTATCTTCTGTTGCTATAAAATAGTATCCAATAACAAAAATTGCTAAAGATACAAAACCAACCCAAGTTGTGGTTAAATTTAATTCGTGCATTAAAAACTCCATTTTTTAAGAGTTATATTACCATAATGGCTATTAAGAAGATGCTGAATATTTTTTTATATCACTGCTTATTTAGATTTTTGTTTCAAAAAGAGTTTTATTAAGTCGCTTCCTATTACTTTATAGGATATTTGTGGATAGTTTTCAAAGTTATCATCAATTTTAATACCACCAATTAATGCAACTTTATGTTTTGACAATTTGGCAATATCTAAAAGTTCAGTGCCTCCAATTGTGCTGACATTTTTTGTGTTAGTATCTCTAAATGCTCCAAGTCCAATATAATCTATATCAAATCTATTTGCATCAGAGATTTCCCCAAGATTATGAGTTGATAAACCAAAAATTTTAGTTCCAATTTTCTCTCTTATTTTAGTAATAGCATCTTTATAATCAATGCTAATAGAAATTAAATCTTCTTGTCCTAAGTGTAAGCCATCAGCCAAATTTATAAAATCTATATAGTCATTAATTATTAATTGCCCACCAAATTGAGCTTTGATTAACTCTAAATCTCTTTTTATCTCATCTTTTGAGCCAATTTTATTGCGATATTGTGCAATTTGAATATTTAAAGAGTTTAAAAACTCAATATACTCTTTTAAATCAACATTGTTTTTATTAAGTAACTCTTTGTCTATTAGTGCGTAAATTTTAGCGATTATTTATCCTTTAAAAAGAGTTTTAAGAAGTTTGCTATACTCTCTTTCATCTCATTTCTATCTACAACTTTATCAATAAGTCCATGCTCTAACAAAAACTCTGCTCTTTGGAATCCCTCTGGCAAGTCTGCTCCTATTGTTTGTTTAATTACTCTTTGTCCTGCAAAGCCAATTAAAGAGTTTGGCTCTGCAATTATAATATCTCCAAGCATTGCAAAAGAGGCACTAACTCCTCCCATAGTAGGGTCGGTTAAAACAGAGATATATGGCAATTTTTCATTAGCTAATTTTTTAAGAGCAGCAGAAGTTTTGCTCATTTGCATTAATGAGAATGTGCTTTCTTGCATTCTAGCCCCTCCACTTGCACTTACAATTACTAAACCACTTCTATTTTCAATTGCTCTATTAATTGCTCTAACTATCTTTTCGCCCTCAACTGAGCCTAAACTTCCACCCATAAAACTAAAATCAAATACAACAAGTTCAGTTGGAATGTTATTAATTGAGCAACTTCCACTAATTACTGATGAAGTTCTACCAGTTTTTGCTTTACCCTCTTCTAATCTTTTTTTATAACTCTTTTTATCTACAAATTTAAGTGGGTCATTTGGTGATAAAGAGGCATCTTTTTCTTCAAAACTACCCTCATCAGCTAAAAGTTCAATTCTCTTTTTTGCATCAATTCTAAAGTGATTATTGCATTTTGGACAAACACTATTTAGTGCCTCTACCTCTTTATAATACATTAATGCCTGACACTTAGGACACTTAACCCAATGGCTTGGCGCTTCACTTCTTGAAGATTGTTTTTTAAATCCAAAAATACTACCTAAATTCATCTCTTTGCCTCACTTATAATATCTTTAATTGTAGTTAAAAGGGTTTCTTTATGTGTAACTATAGCATAATCTTTAGAAATATTAACTTTTAAATCACTACAAAGAAGTAATCCAGCAGCAAAATCATACTCTCTTATATCTCCAATAAATAGAAAAAAATTAACTCTATGTGCATAAGCCAAAGATAGAGCAACAGCACCAGGAGTTCTAAACTTTAACTCTTTTTGACTTAAGAGATTTATTATTTTATAGTTTTCGTGAGCTTTTTCGAATATACCTATTTGTGGTTTTTTTGTTAATTTTTCTTCTTTAAACTCTAATCTCTCTAAATTACCAACCATTAATGGATTTTTTTTGATTTTGTAAAATATTTCACCGTTAGCAAAATTGCAAACT
>JAMONW010000151.1 GCA_027066355.1 Campylobacteraceae bacterium | reverse complement strand
ATCTGGATTTATAGAAAACTGCACATTACTACCACCAGTATCTACACCAATTTCTCTTAAAATTTTAAATGAAGCATCACGCATTCTTTGATACTCTTTATCAGTAAGTGTAAGAGCTGGAGCAATTGTAATTGAATCGCCTGTATGCACACCCATAGGGTCTAGGTTTTCAATAGAACAAACTATAATACAGTTATCAGCACTATCTCTAATAACCTCCATTTCATACTCTTTCCATCCAAGCAAAGACTCTTCTATTAAAATTTCATTAATTGGACTAGCTTCTAAACCACCCTTTGCAATCTCTTTAAACTCATCAATATTATATGCTACTCCACTGCCTCCTCCAGCTAGTGTGTAACTTGCTCTAATAATTAATGGAAAACCTATCTCTTTTGCTGCATTTAAGGCTTCATCTATATTGTAGGCATATTTAGATATTGGTAAATCCATACCAATTTTTATCATAGCCTCTTTAAAGGCTTGTCTATCTTCACCTTTTTTTATTGCAGCTGGGTTTGCACCTAAAAACTCTACACCTTCAAGCATACCCTTTTCATACATACTCATAGCAACATTTAGAGCAGTCTGTCCACCCATAGTTGGAAGTATTGCATCAATATTCTCTTTTTTGATTATTTTAGAGATTATCTCCTCTTCAATTGGCTCAATATATGTTCTATCTGCAAATTCTGGGTCGGTCATAATAGTTGCAGGGTTAGAGTTGATTAACACAACGCGATATCCTAGCTCTTTAAGAGTTTTAGCTGCTTGTGTTCCAGAGTAGTCAAATTCACAGGCTTGACCAATTACTATTGGACCAGAACCTATTAATAGTATATTTTTTATATCATTGCGTTTTGGCATATAATAGACCTTGTTTTAGTTTGGTATTATACTAAAATATGGTTAAATTTAAGCTATTTTAGAGGCTATTGTTCATCTAATTTTAATTTATTATTCCAAATAAAATCTGATTTAAAAATCTTCATATAATCTTGTTCATTCAAATTTTCTGGTTCTACAATATTATCTTTTGTTTGAGTTGTATTTGTATTATTATTTTCATTTTCATCAACTGGAACAAATGGATATACTTTGTTTGGGAAAGATGTTTTTGGCATATAATCTGTTGTTAAGTATGGTGTAGGGTCAGAAATTAAAAAGAATATAGATGGCTCTTCTAATTTAGCAAAAATTTTAACTTGTGCCACTTTGTATCTATCTAAAGTTTTAACATCAACAACTTTACCCACAGGAATATTAGGGAAGAAGATATTATCTAAACCACTACTTTTTACAATATCACCAATTTTTACCTCTGACCATCTAGGAATAAACTTTACAATCATACCATTTTTATCATCACCTTGTGCTATACCGCTAATGCCACTTTCTCCTACTCTAACACTAAAAGTGCATTTTGGGTGTGTTAACAAATAGGCATGTAGTTTGCCATTAATACTTCTAGCAATTCCAGCTGCAAAATCATCTTGCATTAAGCCATATGGTTTATTGCTTTCAAGTTTTAAGTTTTTAGGAGAAGTAAGCATAATTTCATTTAAGCGATTTAGCTTTATGTATGATATTGTATCTACAATATATATGCTTTTATAAGGTTTTCTAGCTAGTGATGGCAGTGTTTTATATATTTTTGTTAATTGCTCTATATAATTAGATTGTTCAATTAAAAGTTTTTTTAATTGAGCATTATCTTTTTCAAGTTTTAAAATATTTTTCTGTTGCTTTAAGTAGCTATCACTAATATCTGTTAAGTTTAAGTAGGCAACTTTTACTGGATTTATAAAATCTAAAAAGAAACTTCTTGTTGCACCGTTATATTTTGTAAATATAACCAATGAAATAACCAAAAAAATTAAAAGAAAAAGTTTCCCTTTTTTCATTTATAAATACCTTTAGATGATAAAACAGTTAATGTTTTACTATTTTAATCATCATAATTTGTTTGCTCTAATATATCAATTTGGCTTAGAGCTTCTCCAGTTCCAAGAGCAACTGCTAATAGTGGTTCTTCTGCAATATATACAGGTAGTTTAACTGCATCTGATAAATATTGGTCTAAGCCTCTAATTAAAGAGCCTCCACCCGTTAAAACAATACCATTTTCTACAATATCACCAGCAAGTTCTGGTGGTGTTTGCTCTAGCACACTCTTAAGTGCATCTGCAATTTCAAATAGAGGGTCTTCTATTGCTTCTCTAATATGCTCACTTGTAATCTCAACAGAAGTTAATATCCCCTCAACTTGATCTCTACCCTTAACAATAGTTGATAGTGGTTCATCAAGTTTAACAGCAGTTCCAATCTCTATTTTTAAATTTTCTGCAACTCTATCACCAATAAGTAAGTTGAAATTTTTTCTTGTATAGTTGATAATTGCTTGATCTAGTTTATCTCCAGCTACTCTAATAGATTTGCTAATTACTAAGCCATTTAATGAAGTAACACCAATCTCTGTTGTTCCTCCACCAATATCTACAACTAAGTTACCATTAGGCTCTCCAACAGGCAATCCTGCTCCAATAGCTGCCGCCATTGGCTCTTCTATTAAATATACAGCTCTAGCTCCAGCATTTAAAGCAGACTCTCTAACAGCTTTTCTCTCTACTTGTGTTAATCCATACGGCACACAAATTACAATTCTTGGAGATGATAAAAAGCTCTTTCCATTTACCTTTTTAATAAAATATTTTATCATCATTTCAGTAGTGTTGAAATCTGCAATAACACCATCTCTCATAGGTCTAATTGCATTTATTTTGCCTGGTGTTTTACCAACCATATCTTTAGCCTCTTGACCAACTGCTAATATTTCAGGTTTACCCATATTATTGTTTTTAACCGCAACAACAGAAGGCTCATTAATAACAATACCTTTACCCTTAATTAAAACCAGTGTATTAGCTGTTCCTAAATCAATCGCCATATCATGTGATAAAAAACCAAATAAATTTTTAATGAAACTCACTTTTTTCCCTTTATGCACTTATTTTTTTTCTTAAAAGTAGAGGCTCTGAACCATCTACTACAACATCTTTTGTAATTATAACCTCATAACCTTGAAGATCTGGAAGTTGATACATAATATCAAGTAAAATATCCTCCAAAATAGATCTCAATCCTCTAGCACCTGTTTTTCTTGCTATTGCTTTTTTTGCAATCTCTTCAAGAGCTTCTTGCTCAAATGTTAAATCAACACCATCAAGTTCAAAGAGAGCTTTATACTGTTTAACCAAAGAGTTTTTAGGCTCAACTAAAATTCTTACCATATCTTCAACAGTAATTTTATTTAAAGTTGTAATTACATGTAATCTTCCTATTAGTTCAGGAATTAAACCAAACACTACTAAATCATCTGGTTCTAGTTGAGAAATTATATTTTCATTATCCTCTTTTGTTCTCTTTTTATGCCCAAAACCTAAAGTATTACCACCAATACGGCGCTCTATAATCTCTTCGATTCCATCAAAAGCACCACCACAAATAAATAGAATATTAGATGTATCAATTTGAATAAAATCTTGATTTGGATGTTTTCTGCCACCCTTTGGAGGAATATTTACAATAGAACCTTCTATAATTTTTAGTAGAGCTTGTTGAACACCTTCTCCAGAAACATCTCTTGTAATAGAACGATTTTCACCAGCTCTTGCAATTTTATCTATTTCATCAACAAAGATAATACCTCTTTGAGCTTTTTCTATATCTCCATCTGCTTCATGCAATAGCTTTGTTAAAATATTTTCAACATCTTCTCCAACATACCCAGCTTCTGTTAAATTAGTAGCATCTGCAATAGCAATAGGAACATCTAAAAACTTAGCAATACTTTGAGCTAAAAGTGTTTTACCACTACCTGTTGGTCCTACAAGTAAAACATTTGATTTTGATATTTCTGTATCTGTATCACTAGCCTTACTCTTATTTAAAATTCTTTTGTAATGGTTATATACAGCAACACTTAGTGTTTTTTTTGCATCCTCTTGACCAATAACATAGTTATCTAAAAACTCTTTTAACTCTTTTGGAGTTAAATCTCTTAACTCCTCTTCAACCTCTTCATAAGAGCCAGACTCTTCCCCAAATAATATTTTATATGCTGATACAACACAGTTACTACAAATATATGCACTTTTTCCAGCTATTAGTGGTAAATCATCTCTCTCATGAGAACCACAGAAACTACACTCTTTACTCAATTTATACTCCTTTTTTGGGCTATACCTCTTTTTGACTCTACTATAAATTTTGCCATATTTGATACATATATATTACTATCTTTTATTAACTCATTAGCAACTTCTGTCAAAGGTATATTTGAACTAAATAGTTTTTTGTATGCAACTTTTAAACTATTTATATCATCTTTATCTATATGTCTTCTTAAACCAGTTAAGTTTAAACCTCTAAGTTTTGCACGATTGCCCTCTACAAGACAATATGGTGGCACATCTTGACTAAGCGCACTAGCACCAGCAACCATTGCCAAATCTCCAACCTTTACAAACTGATGAACAGGTGTAAAACCACCAATAACAACTCCATTACCAAGCTCTACATGCCCTGCTAATGTTGCTGCATTTGCTAAAATACAGTTATTACCAATAATAACATCATGAGCTATATGAACATAACCCATTAATAGATTATTATCTCCAATCTTAGTAACTCCACCACCACCCTTTGTTCCAGGATTAATTAGTGTAAATTCTCTAATTTTATTATTATCTCCAATTATTAACTCTACTTTTTCTCCAGCATATTTTAAATCTTGAGGAATAGAGCCAATAACTGCATGAGAAAATATTTCATTATTTTCACCAATTGTTGTATGCCCCTCAATTATTGTATGAGTTGCAATTTTGCAATTACTGCCAATAGTTACATCTTTACTTATATAGCTATAAGCTCCAATTGATACATTTTTACCAATTATGGCACCATCTTCAACAATGGCAGTTGGATGAATACTACCCATTATTTATCCACAATCATAGCTTTAAGTTCAGCTTCTGTTACAAGCTTTTCATCTACATACGCTTTTGCATCTAGGTGCCATACTGCACCTCTATTTTTGATAACATTTAATCTATATACCAATCTATCTCCTGGAACTACTGGATGTCTAAATTTGGCTTTATCAATACTCATAAAATATACAACTTTATTTTTAGCAGCTTCTTGGTCCTCTTTAGATGCACTTTTAAATGCCAAAACGCCACCAGCTTGTGCCATACCCTCAATAATCATAACACCAGGATAAATTGGATGGTCTGGAAAATGCCCTTGAAATACAGGCTCTGAAATTGATACATTTTTATAAGCTTCTATACTTTTTCCCTCTTCTAGGCTAGTAACCCTATCTACTAGTAAAAAAGGGTATCTATGTGGTAAAATTTTTTGTATATCCATTACATTATAAAGCATATTTAACCTCATTTTAAAATAGTTTCACAATATTATCTAAAAGTTGGTTAAAAAGTGATTATTATTAGCTACCACAAGAGCTTATCTTGCACATCTTCATAAATTTTTGACTCTATATATATCTCATATTTTCTACTATCTAACTCTTCTAACACAATTATTGCACTTAAATCAAAATAAGAGTTTGTTAATTTATATCTAATCTCTAGCTCTTCACTAAATTTTGGAGGATTTTTAATAAGTTCTTCAATATTTTTATAATTTAATCCACTAATTTGATTATATTTTTTAAGTGTAATAAATTTTATTTCATCTCTGCTAAAGTAGTAAATATCATTAATCTTTTTTTCTATTTTGCCTCTTGAATAACTATTTTTTATAACAGACATTGGTAAAATATGCGAAGCTATAGTATTTTTTTTGTGAGTTACTTTTCCAAATAAAAGACGCCAGTTTAATATGCGAGATTTTACTATTTCGTAATCTATTTTTTGCTCTTCTAATTTAACTCTTTGCTCATACAAAGCAACTCTATCCTCAATAGAAGCTGGTTGAACTTGCCTATTTATTGGGCAAAATAGCTCATCTAGCAATTTATCTTGTTGCTCTCTTTGCTGCTTTAGTGCATACATACATCCACAATAGTTTTGTCTATAAAGTTTTGCCTCTTTAGCTATAATATTTTGCTCTTGAGTTCCATTTTTTTGGCGAAAATTGGGTGCTAAAAACTCTATA
>JAMONW010000150.1 GCA_027066355.1 Campylobacteraceae bacterium | reverse complement strand
CTTGAGTGCAAAAAGATACAAGGACTTTACTGGGCTGGGCAAGTAAATGGAACAACAGGCTATGAAGAGGCAGCCGCACAAGGGCTAATAGCTGGAATTAATGCTGTTTTAAGTCTTCAAAATAAAGAGCCACTTATTTTAAAAAGAGATGAAGCCTACATTGGCGTATTAATTGATGATTTAGTTACAAAAGGGACAAAAGAGCCTTATCGTATGTTTACAAGTCGTGCAGAGTATCGCCTTTTACTTAGAGAAGATAATGCGCATATTCGCTTAACTCACTGTGCAAAAGAGCTTGGTTTAGTAGATGAAGAGTTTGCAAATAGAGTTAAAAAATTAAAAGCTGATATTAAAGAGGCTTTAGATTATTTAAAAAATAGTTATGTTACTCCTACAAAAGAATTTAGCGCACTTTTAGAAAAGATAGGTGAAACAAAAATAAATGACAAAACTGCCCTAATTGATGTAATTGCAAGAGTTAAAGAGCCAACTATTGAAAAACTTTTAGAGATAGTGCCAAAGTTTAGTAAATATAACAAAGAGGCACTAGAGCAAATTTTGGTAGAGGCAAAATATTATAGATATATTGAAAAACAGCAATCTCAAATAGATAAAATGCATGATATGTTAAAAGTTACAATACCTGAAAATTTTGATTACAAAAGTGTGCAAGGACTAAGTAATGAAATTGTAGAAAAATTAGAAAAAGCAAATCCTCCAACACTTCAATCTGCTTCTATTATAAGTGGTGTTACACCAGCTGCAATTGAAATTTTGCATGTATATATAAATATGAGAAGAAGGGGTAATTAGTGGTTTACCTATATGCATACACAAATTTTAAAGATGGATTAGACTCTTTAAGAAGAGTTGCTTCAATATATTGGTTTTTAGAAAAAAAGGGTATAAAAGCAGAAATTTTATTAAATGAGTATAGAGCTCAACTACTTGCAAAAGAGTGGGGATTACCTTTAGCTACAACTATTGAAACAATAAAAGATATTGATGCAGTTGCTACAAATAGTGATATTATTTTAATAGATTCACCAGAATTAATTGAGGGTAAAGTTTTAAATTATCCAAATAAATTTAAAGAGATAATTTATATTAATAGTAGTTGCAAAAAAGCTGAATTTAAAGGTGCAACAGTTTTAAATCTATTTGATGATGGCATTATCTTTCCATCTCTTAAAAGTAGTGAAAAATTAGATAAAACAATCTTTATTTTTGGAGATAGCGACTATAACAAAACTATATTAAAAATTTCAGAAAACTTTAAGAATAAAAAAATTGATTTATATTGGGGAATCTATTTTTTTGTTAAATATGAAGATAAATTATTAGATATTTTTGATAAAATTGTAGAGAGTGAAGATTACTATAATGCAATAAATTCATATAAAAATGTGATTACTTCATCTATACAAATAGCAATTGATGCTAAATTAAATGGCGCAAATGTGGCTTTTTTAAGCCAATTAAGAGAAAATAGTTGTAATCTTAAAAAATTAGAAGATTATAATATAAAATTAATCGATAATATCGAGCTTATAAATAAAATTAATTATCAAAAATTAAATAACATAAATTATACTGATATGAATAATCAAATTTATAATATAATAATTAATAATATGTGAAATAACTTCACATATTAAAAGTGCAATTTTTCACTAATTCCTTAAACATAGCTTTATTTAATTAAACTAAACTTATAATAAAGTGTTAATTCATTTTAATTAGAAAGGATGTTTATGAGTAACAGAAGAGACTTCATGGGTATGGCTCTTGGTGCTTTTACAGGCTTAGGTGCTTTAGGTGCACTCTATGCAGCTAAAAGAACATGGGATCCATTACCAAGTGTTAAGGCAGCTGGTTTTACTACTATTGATGTTAGTAAAGCTCCAGAAAATGTGTTAATCACAGAGGTTTGGAGAGGAAAACCAATTTTTATTTTAAAGCAATCTAAAGAGATGGTAGAAAAAGCTAAAAATAGACCTATTAGCAATAACTCTAAATTTAAAGATATTGATAGATTAATCAAGATTGGGAATGATTACTATATGGTTGTTGTTGGACTATGCACACATTTAGGATGTATTCCTGATTATAGACCAGAAAAAGAGAACTTCTTATGCGCTTGTCATGGCGGTATGTATAATTCTTCTTCTGATGTAATCAAAGCTCCACCACCAAGAGGTTTAGATATTCCTCCATTTAAAATTGATGGCACTAAGCTAGTTCTTGGTGAAGAGGGACCAGAGTATAAAAAGTTACTTGCTGATGGCATTACACTACCAGTATAAGGAGGAGGATAAATGGCACATTTTGACGAAAACGCAAGACCATTTAGTAATAAATGGCTAGATGAAAGAATCGGTATAAATACTCTAAAAAGAGTTTTATCAACTGAATATTGGATTCCAAAGAATATTAACTTCCTTTGGGCAATGGGTATGGTTTTAGCAGCTACATTTGGAATGCTACTAATTAGTGGTATATTCTTACTTATGTATTATATTCCTGATACAAAACAAGCATTTGATAGTGTAAACTATACTATTATGAGTCAAGTTGGTTATGGATGGCTATGGAGACATATTCACGGTGTTGGGGCATCTGTAGTATTCTTAATTATCTATATTCATATGTTTACAGGTATTTATTATGGCTCTTACAAAAGAGGTAGAGAGTTAATTTGGCTTTCTGGAATGCTTTTATTTGTAGTATTTTCAGCAGAAGCTTTTTCTGGATATATGTTACCATGGGGACAAATGAGTTATTGGGCTGGTATGGTTATTACAAACCTATTCTCTGGTGGTTCACTACACGCTAACGGTTTAGTTGAGTGGATTAGAGGTGATTATATTCCAGGTCAAGCATATCTTGGTAGATTCTTTATGTTACATGTATTACTACTTCCTTTAGTTATTATTGGATTAATCGTATTCCACTTTGGAACATTAAGATTACCACATGTTAATAACAAAGATGGTGAAGAGTTTGATTTTGCTGCTGAAGCAGAAAAATATAAAGCTGGAAATAAAAAAGAGTCAAAAGTTATTCCATTTAATCCAGTATTCTTAAGTAAAGATGTATTTGTAATGGGAATATACTTTATATTCTTCTTCTATTTGGTATTCTATCACTTTGAATTTGCAATGGATCCAGTAAACTTTGACCCAGCAAATGGTTTAAAAACACCAACTCACATCTATCCTGAGTGGTATTTCTTGTGGAGTTATGAAATTTTAAGACCATTCCCAACAGATCCTGGTTTAATTGCATTTGCATTTGCACAAGTAATTTTCTTTGCTCTTCCATTCTTAGATAGAAGTCCAAATGTTGCACCAGCTAATAGAAGAGGTATATTTAAGTTTTGGTTCTGGGCATTACTTGTAGATATGATAATATTAACATTTATGGGTAAAGTGCCACCTGTTCAACCATGGAGTAACATTGGTTTAGTTGCAGCAGTAACATTTATTGCATTGTGGATACTATTACCAATTATTACAAAATTAGAAAAAAAACTATAAGGAGTAGAGAATGAAAGAATTAAAAGTATTAAGTATTGTAGTAATCTTTACGCTCGTTCTCTACTGGGGTGTTGAGCCATTTGCTCACTCTCAAATGCATAAACACGTAGAGTTTAACGGCTTTGCATATAATGGTAAGTCTGATATTGAGCAACTTGATGAGAAAATCAAGAAGATAAATGAAGAGATAACTGAGTTAAAAAACTCTGGTGGAAAAGATATTAAAACTAAAATTGCAGATAAAGAAAAAGAGTTAAATGAGCTTAAAGCAAAATTAGATGATACAAAAAAGTTTTGGGCTGAAATTAACAAAGTTCCAAAAGGTGGAGATGCAGCAGCTGGTAAAGCGGCAATTGCAGCTTGTGTTGCTTGTCATGGTATTAAATCTCAAGGTATGAAAGCGCCTATGGATCCTAATGCAGCAGCTGCGGCTTATGGTGTTAATCCACCAGATTTAAGTAATGCAGGTGCATTATATGATGAAAAATTCTTAATTGCATTCTTAAAGAGTCCAACTCACGCTGCACATGTTAAAAAGTTAGCAATGCCAGGTGGCTTAGCAGGTGATGATAAAAATGCAGCAAATATTGTTGCTTATTTAAAATCAATTGCTCCAAAAGAGATTACACCTAAAGAAGCATTTGTTACAGCATGTGGTAGATGTCATGCAAATAGATATGGTAAATGGACTCAAATTGGTGATGTTCCAAAAACTAAATCTAACATCAAAACAGGTCAAGATATTGATGCACTTAAGTTTAAAGAAAAAGTTGCAGATTATCAAGGTAAGTTAGCAAATTATATGGGTAAACTTCCACCTGATTTATCTATTATTATTAGAGCAAGAAGCGAAGATTTCTTAAAAACTTTTGTAGAAGACCCACAAAGTCAACTTCCAGGAACTGCTATGCCTAGAGTTGGTTTAACAAAAGAGGGTTACGAAAAAGTAATAAGCTATCTTGAAGAGACTGGTGATCCTAGTAAACCAAAAAGAGAAGCAACTGGTCCATGGGTTCTTGGATTCTTTGTAATATTCTCTCTACTAGCATATGGCTGGTATAAATCTCAATGGAAAGGACTTAAATAGTCTTTTTCAAATACAAGGCTAAACTTAGCCTTGTAACTTCTATACTTTTGAACTTTAATTTTATTCTAAATTGACCAAAATTAACTACTTTATACTTTTTTTTAGATACTCTTATAATAAAAAATAATAGAGGATATTATGTTAATAGATGGACACGGCAGAGAGGTAAATTATATAAGAGTATCAGTTACTGAAAGATGTAACTTTAGATGCCAATATTGTATGCCAGAAAAACCATTTAGCTGGACACCTAAAGAGAATTTATTATCTTTTGATGAACTCTTTAAATTTATTAAAATTGCTATTGATAGTGGTGTTAATAAAGTTAGAATTACTGGTGGAGAGCCACTACTTAGAGAGAATTTGGATTATTTTATAAAATTAATTCACAACTACAATGCAGATATAGATTTGGCAATTACTACAAATGGTTATCTTTTGCCAGAGATTGCCCAAAAATTAAAAGATGCTGGTTTAAAACGCTTGAATATTTCACTAGACTCACTAAAACCTGCAGTTGCTGCTCAAATTGCCCAAAAAAATGTATTAAGTAAAGTTTTAGAGGGAATTGAAAAGTCATTAGAAGTAGGTTTAAAGGTAAAAATAAATATGGTTCCACTTTGGGGAATAAATGATAGTGAAATCATTGACATTTTAGAATTTGCAAGAGAAAGAGATATTACAGTTAGATTTATAGAGTATATGGAAAATATACATGCAAATAGCCAAATAAAAGGTTTAAGTGGAAAAGAGATTCTAAGTGCAATAAAGCAAAAATATAAAATTAAAAAGGTAGGTCGCGTTAAAAATAGCCCAAGCTTTCATTATGAAATTGTTGAGAATGGGTATAGATTTGGTCTTATTGACCCACATAAACACGACTTTTGTGAAGATTGCAATAGAATTAGATTAACTGCCGAAGGACACCTAATACCTTGTTTATATTTTGACGAAGCCCAAAGTATTGCACAAGCAGTTAGAGATAATGATATAGACAAAGCTGCAGAAATTTTAAAAGATGTATTAGCAAATAAGCCAAAAGAGAATCGATGGGGAGAAGATGATAATGAAGGCTCAAATAGAGCATTTTATCAAACTGGTGGATGATTATAATTGAGAATTGAGAATGGAAAATTGATAATTAATTGCTTTTGGAATTATGTAATAATCTTGGAAGTGAGGCTTTAGCCCCCACCTTATAGTTTGTAGTAAATAGTTATTGAAATTGAGAATTTAAAGTTAAGGTTTTTTTGTGTTTTATATTGTAGAAGAGTTCTTCTCTATTCAAGGAGAAGGCAAATATGCTGGTTATCCAAGCTACTTTTTAAGAACAGGTGGTTGCAACTTAAACTGCCCTGGTTTTAAAACTAAATATAGTATTAATGGCAAATATAAATATGGCTGTGATACCTATTTTGCAGTAGATAAAGAGTTTAGCAAAAATTGGAAAAAGATAGAAGATTCAAAAAGCTTAATAGAACATTTAAAGCAAGAATTTAATAAAATTGGCTATAAGCCTCATATGGTAATAACAGGAGGCGAACCCCTGCTTTATTATAATAATAGAGTCTTTTATGAAGTTATAGAGTTTTTAATCTTAGAAGATATAAAAGTAACTTTTGAAACAAATGCTACTGTCTTTATAGATTTTAAAAATTACCCCGCATATAAAGAGGTAACTTTTGCACTATCGATAAAGTTGTCAAACTCAGGGGAGGCAAAAGAGAAGAGAGTAAATAAAGAGGCAATTTATAATATTTTAAGAAATTCAAAAGAGTCTTTTTTTAAATTTACCATAAGCAAAGAGTTAATAAATACAAGCGCAAAAGTAGAGATAAATGAA
>JAMONW010000149.1 GCA_027066355.1 Campylobacteraceae bacterium | reverse complement strand
ATTTTAAAATGGCATCATCAGCAATTGATTTTATAGAAAATTTACAAAAAAAGGGTGTTTTAACAATTAGAGGTATAGCACTTAAAAGAATAATAGATATAGAGGGCGAAGATGATAGCGACCCAAAAGCACCAGAATCAGAAAAAAAAGAGGAGAAAAAAGAGATAGAAGAAGATAACCCACTAGCAGAAAAAGGTGCAGAGTTTAAAACTCCACAAGAGGGTAGATGGAAATCAAGATTAGCTGAAGGCATTAAAAATATTATAAATGATGAACATGCAAAAAATATAAAACAGATAAATCTTCTCTCTGAAACCCCAGAAATTAGAGTGCGTGTTAGAGCATATGTCGGCTTGGTAAAGGATAGAAAAGTTGATATTGTAGATTTGAAAAAAGCAACTACTAGTGCTAAATATGTATTAGAAAATATGCCTCTAACAGTTGATGAAAAGTATAAAAAATCAGAAATTGCTAAAAAACGCAAAAAATTAGAAGCAGACAAAAAGAAACTAAAAGCAAAAATCGATTATGTTACAAAATTTTGATTAACTAATACAATTTTTTATTAAAGTATTGATTTTGCCCTAAAATTAAACTATACTTATCATATATAAAAACTAAAGGAGATAAGTATGGTTAAAAAAATTCTACTCTCAACTGCTTTAGCAGTATCTATGAGTTCGTTTGCCTTAGCGGCTGATTATGTGCTAAAGTTTAGTCATGTTGTAAGTGAAAATACACCAAAAGGCAAAGCAGCTAAATTCTTTGAAAAGCGTTTAGAGGAGCTAAGCAAGGGTAAAATTGATGTTCAAGTATATCCAAACTCTCAACTCTACAAAGATAAAGCAGTTTTAAAAGCAATTAAGCTTAATAGTGTTCAAATGGCTTGTCCATCATTCTCTAAATTTACAAAAACTGTTCCACAACTTGCACTTTTTGATTTGCCATTCCTCTTTAGAGATATGGAACATGTTCATAAAGTTGAAGATGGTGAGGTTGGACAAAAGTTAAAAGATTTAGTTGCTGCAAAAGGTTTTGTTGTTTTAGATTACTGGGATAATGCATTTAAACAATTAACTTCTGCTAAAAAAGCTCTTTTAATGCCAGAAGATGCGAAAGGACAAAAGTTTAGAATTATGAGTTCTAAAGTTTTAGAGGCTCAATTTAAAGCAGTTGGTGCAAACCCTCAAGTTATGCCATTTAGTGAAGTTTACTCAGCACTTCAGCAAGGTGTAATTGATGGGCAAGAGAATACAAACTCTAACATTTATACTAAAAAATTCTATGAAGTTCAAAAGTATATGACTCTAAGCAATCATGGATATTTGGGTTATTTAGTTGTAATGAGTAAAAAGTTTTACAACTCTTTACCAAAAGATTTACAAGAGGCAGTTAAACAAGCTATGAAAGAGGCAACTGCAAAAGAGAGAGAATATGCAGCCGAGCTTGACAAAGAGCAGTTTAACAAAATTAAAGAGTATGCCAATAAAAGTGGAAAACTTAAAATTTACAACTTAAATGATGAACAAAAAAAGGCTTGGAAAAGTGCTATGGAGAAGATATATCCAGAGTTTTATGACAAAAATAAAATTGGCAAAGATTTAATAGAAGCAGCGATAAATACAAAATAGAGCTTTGCTCTATTTTGTAGCTAAAAGCATAAAGCTAAAAGCTTTTTTAGATTCCTATTTTCCTGGGAGTGATAAAACACCCGTCATTCCGTGCTTGACACGGAATCTAAAAAGCTTTCTACTTTAAGCTTAAAAAGGATAACCTATGAACTTTATAGAAAAAATAGTAGTAAATATCTCAAAATTCTTCACAGCCTTTGGAATAGCTGGTGGGGTGGCTTTGGCTTTTGTTAATGTTGTAGCTAGATACGCTTTTGAATCATCAATCTCTTGGGCTGGGGAGCTTACAATTTATCTTTTTCTTTGGAGCACCTTTTTTGGCGCAGTTTACTGCTTTAAAAAAGATGCTCATATTGCAGTAGATGTTTTTTTGGTTAAGGCTTCACCAAAAATTGCAAAGTTTTTAACAATTTTAACTCAATTAATTGCTTTAATTTATGTTAGTGCTATTGCGTTTTATGGATATAAATATGTGCTTTTATATATGGATTTGGGTGAAATGTCGGTTGATTTAAACATTCCACTATGGATTCCTTATGTTGTTGTGCCAATATCATTTGCTTTTAGTGCAATAGTTTTAATTTACAAAATTATTCAAACATTTAAAACTCCATCAGAGAAACTACACAACAAAAATGAAGCCCAACAAGTTTTAGAAGAGATGGGAGTTAATAAGCTTGTAAAAGAGGTAGAGAGAAAAACAGGGGGAATGCTATGAGTATTGCTTTGCTTTTTGGGCTATTTTTTACCCTGCTAGTAATTGGTGCGCCAATAGCAATTGCACTAGGGGCTTCAACATTCTTAACGCTTGTTTTAACCACTCCAACAAGCCCAGTTGAAATTGCAGGAATGATATTTGAAAAGATTGATAGCTACTCACTTATGGCAATTCCTATGTTTATTTTAGCTGGAAATTTGCTCTCAAAAGGCTCAAGCGCACAAAGAATTATAGATTTTGCAAAAAGTGTAGTTGGGCATTTACCAGGTGGCTTACCAATGGCAGCAATTTTTGCAAGTATTATTTTTGCTGCAGTTAGTGGTTCTAGCCCTGCAACTGTTGTTGCAATTGGAAGTATTATGTTTGGTGCAATTGAGAGTGCTGGGTATCCAAAACGCTACGCTATAGGCACAGTTGCAACTGCTGGAAGTCTTGGCATTTTAATTCCACCATCAATTGTTTTAATTGTATATGGAGTAACTGCTGAAGTTAGTATTGGAAAGCTATTTATGGCTGGAGTAATTCCTGGAATTATGATTGGAATTATGATGATGATAGTAACATATGTTGGGGCAATTAGATTAGGATTTAAGCGCACACAGCCACAACCTTTTACTATTAGATTTGCAAAAATGAAAGATGCTTCATGGGCATTAATGACAATTGTTATTGTAATTGGAGGAATTTATGGAGGTATTTTTACTCCAACAGAAGCTGCAGCAGTAGCGGCAGTTTGGGCATTTTTTGTATCAATGTTTATCTATAAAGATATTAAATGGAGTGAGCTTTACAAAACTTTTTTAGATGCAGGAAAAACTAGTGCAATGATTATGTTTATTATCGCAAATGCTATGATTTTTGCACACTTTCTAACACTTGAGAATGTGCCACATCTAATTACACAAGCTTTAATAGAGGCTCATGTTGGTCCAATTTTGTTTTTGATGTTTGTAAATTTACTTCTATTTTTTGCTGGTGATTTTATGGAACCAAGTGCAATTATTATGATTATGGTGCCTCTGCTTTTACCAGTTGCAAAAGCTCTAGGGATTGACCCAATTCACTTTGGAATAATAGTTACAATAAATATGGAACTTGGTATGATAACCCCTCCAGTTGGATTAAATCTATTTGTAACAAGTGGAATTACAGGTGTTAGCTTAAAAGATGTAATTGTCTATTCTCTGCCTTGGGCAATGGCAATTTTAGTTGGATTAATTATAATAACTTATGTTCCAGCTATCTCTTTGTGGTTACCACATATTATATATGGATAAAATATTAAAATATAACTTTTAATTATTTGCCTAAATTATAGGCAATATAAATATAAATTATGATAATAATAAAAATTATTGCCTAAAATTTAGGCAATAATATATACTATTTTTTGATATAAATCAATTTTATTCAAATATATATATGCAAGAATACAAAGTTTATATAACAAAAATAACAGATGCATTAGTTAAAGGCACTACTGATTAAAAATTTAGTGCTTTTGACTATTTTGTATTAAAAAGCGCAAAGTCTAAATTGCGTCTTAATTGCTTTTGGAATCAAGGTTTTTTAAAGAGAGGGTAGCATAAGAACCTTGCTAGAAATTTAGCTTTTAATAAGTTGCTATTTTAGCCGAGGTTAAAACCTCGGTTCCAAAAAAGCGCAAGGCGTATGGGCTTAACAACGAGGGAAACGAATGGGGTCTCCGCAAAATATATTTTGTGGGGTGATACTTGCGTTAGCCAAGTTTTGGGTTTTGCCCAAATAGCGTCCTAATAAAGCACAAAGTGCGAGGGCATCCCGCCGAGGGAAACTTAGCGTTAGCGTAGTAAGATGGGCTTTGCTCATCTTGCGTCCTATTAAAACAGAAACATAAACAGAAGAGGAGAAGAAGAGATGATATTTCAAAGTTCAATTGAGCTGTTGAAATTTCATAATGTTGCATATACAATTTATGCAGTTATGATAATTTCTATTATTGCTTGGTTTGGTTACAACTTAACTCGTAAAGAGAAGGTTCCATCTAAAATTAGAATACCTTTTTATGGGTATATAGGTTTTTTAGTTATAGGTGGAGTTGGACACCATATTTTCACATACAACACAATTCCTTGGGTAGAGCAAGATATGAAAAGAGCCGAAATTAAGGCTGATCAGAGCTATAAATTTGAGGTAAAAGATCATAAATGGATAGGTTTACCAAAACTTCCTATAAAGGTTAAGTGTAATCAAACAATTAGATTTACAATTAACTCAAAAGATTTAGTTTATGGCTTTGGGCTATTTAGAAAAGATGGCACACTTGCAATGCAAATGCAGGTAAATCCAGGAACTGATGTAAATAATATCTTAAAAACAAATGATATTATCTGGACATTTAGACACAATGGTATGTTTGATATGACATCAACAGAGTATTCAGGACCAGCACAATATAGCGAGGATGGAAAGGATTTAATGAGAGTAGATAACTTCTTAGAGGTAACTGGATGTAGCAATGGGGGTGCAAAATGAGTTTTGTAAATAATTTAATTAATGGAACAAACTTTGATCATAAAAGCCTAAACGCTCTACAAAAAGTAACGCTTAGAGCAGTAGTTATGAGTTTCTTATTTTTTGGACTTGTAGCAATTGAGGGTATGATTATGAAAATGGTGCAAACAGGACCAGTAAATCCACTGCCAAAAATGTTTAATCACCCAGAACACTACTTCTCTATTATGACAGTTCACCCAATAGTTGGTATTTTTGGTTCTACTTATCAGCTTGTTTTTGCTGCATTTATGTTTTTGGTGCCATTTTTAACTAAAAAACCACTATATAGCGTAAAGTTAGCAAATGTAGTATGGATTTTAATCACAGTAGGAACTGCACTTGCTTGGATAGCGGCATTTGTTTGGCAATATGCACCGCTTTATACACTATATTGGCCACTACCAGCAGATACTAAGCAATTTAAAGTAATTGGTGGTATTGTATTTATTATTGGTGTTGCATTAATTATGATTGGAACTTTAGGCTTTATTTACAATATTTATGCAACAATTTTCCAAAGAGTAGGTGTTCATAAAAATAAAACAACAAAAGAGCTTTTAATTAGTGGTTTTGGTATTGATGGTATGCTAAATCTATTTAATAAATTAAGAGGTAAACAGCCATACACTAAAGAACCAGCTCTTTCACTACCAGTTGTTGCAATTTTCCGTGGAACTGTAGATACATTTTTAGATGCAATTGTAATTTTAACTGCTGGTATTTTAGTGCTAGTTTATTTAGTATTTGATGCTAGTGGACATCCACTTAATGTAGCAGCAATAGACTCTTTGCTCTATAAAAACTACTTTTGGTGGGGGCTTGACCTAGTTGCGGATGGATTGGTTTTAATATATGTTGCGGGTTCTTGGTATCTTCTTGCAACTTTAATTACTGGACAAAAGCTATTTATGGAAAATGTTGCAAGAGCAGCTCTTATGCTAGAGCTTTTAGTTTCTTGGATGGTTTGGAGCCACCACTTATTAGCAGACCAAAACCAACCAGAGATGATGAAACTAATTTCAGGAGAGATGGTAACTGCATTTGAGCTACTAACACAAGGCTTGGCACTATTTATCACCCTAGTTACGCTATGGAAAGCAAGACCACTTAAAATGACACCTCCACTTGCATATCTACTTGGTGGTTTAATTGGATTTGGTTTAGCAGTTCCAGCGGCAATTATTCAAGCAGATATGGGTATGAATAGAATTTTACATAATACTCAATGGATTATTATGGCGCATGTTCATATTGCTTTAATTGTTGGACTCTATATGACACTTTATAGCGCACTATATGTGCTTTGGCCAATTGTTACAAATAATACAAAAATGTATAGCAAAAAGCTAACATGGATTCACTACTGGCTATATTTAATAGGTGGTGTAGGAATGGGTGCATTTGGTGGAATGGCAGGACTTGATGGAATGCTTAGACGCCATTTGTATATTCATGGAGAATTTAATCCATTAATGGTATTTGCTGCAATTTGTGGTTCAATGGTTCTTATTGCTTGGTTTATATTTTTATTTAATATTGTAATGAGTGTTGGAATTAAAGGTTTAATTGGTATATTCTTACCAGCAGAAGATA
>JAMONW010000148.1 GCA_027066355.1 Campylobacteraceae bacterium | reverse complement strand
CATCAGCTGTGAAGTTTAGACTTTTGGCGCGAACAAGTTCACGCTTCCAACACATGGAAACCGGAACTTGTTCTGGTCGAAAGTTTGATATGCTGTGAAGTTTAAACTCTTTTATAAAACAGATATAAACAAAACTACACACATAAGGCTAAAATTTAGTGTTATATTTTAATTTTTGTATTTAAGTAAATATCTATGTTTAATATCTTCCCAGTTTCTACTCTCTAGCACCTCTAGCAAGGCTCTGTTTATCTTTTCTCTTAAAGGGCTGCCCTCTTGTAGTTCTATTGAGTAGTTTTGTGGCTGAAAAACTGCTTCTGTAAGCTCTACACTTTTTAAATTATTTTTATCTATAATATAATTTAAAATACATTTATCATAAACAAAGGCATCTGCTTTTTTCTCTTTAACAGCTTTTATAGCCTCTTGGATGCTATCATAATATATTGGGTATATGTGTCTATCTCGTAAATATTCATCACTAAATGAATCTCTTATAGTTGCAATTTGCCCTTTTGGTAAATCTTGTGGTTTAGAGATAAAATAGTCTTTTTGAGCATTTGTTAAGATAGATGTTGCACTTGCAATTAAAATTGCAATTAAAAATACAGATATAAACATCCAAATAATTGCTACTATTTTACCCCCTGTTGTTTTTGGAGTTGTATCAGAACTTCCCACTGTTGTCATAGTAGAAGTTGCCCACCAAATACCACTACCTATCCCTTTAAGGAAGCTCTCATTTTTATTTTTTCGCTCCATTAGCCAAAATGCAAAACCAGCTGCAAATAAAATTACCAACATTCCCAAAATTACAAAAAGTGTAGATATTGAAAATAGTTTATTAATAATAGTTTTAGTAATAGAGAACTCCTCTTTTGGCACTAAAATTGATAAATTGGTTGTATAATAGCTATTTGTAAAGTCTGAGAACTTCTCTCTATCTTTTGTAATAGACATAGCTGCTACAATGGCATCTACTTTTTTAGTAGCTACATCATTTAAAAGCCCCTGTAGAGTATTTTCTTTAAATTTATATTTTAAATTTAGTTTTTTGGCAATCTCTTTCCATAAATCTATAGATATTCCTTCCCATTTGCCTTCACTGTTTTTCATAGCAAAAGGAGGAGATACTTTTGTGCCAATAACTAACTCTTTTTGCTCAAAAGTGTTACTAAAGCCAACATTTATTAATAGTAATAGTAGTAAAATAGTTTTAATTAAATTTTTCATAGTTAGAATTATACTTATTAAAGTTTTATTTAAGGCTATAAAATAAAAAAAATAATAAGATATTAGGGGATAAAATGTTAAAAACACATAAAAATATTGATTCAAGATATAGTGGAAAAGTTGTTAAACTAAGTAAAAATTATGCAAAAGTAGTGTTGCATACAAATATAGATATGGTAGCAGATGAGAGTGGTTTAATACATGGTGGGTTTACATTTAGTGCAGCAGATTTTTGTGCAATGGCTACAATTAATGAGCCTAATGTAGTTTTAATAGGAGCTAATGTTAGCTTTTTAGCACCTATTAAATTGGGTGAAGTTGTAACATTTGAGGGTAGATTAATATCACAAAAAGATGCAAAATCTACAGTCGAAATAGTAGCTAGTGTTGATAGAAAAATAGTTTTTAAAGGTGAATTTAAAACCTATGTTACAAAATTTCACATATTGGAGAGATGATAAAATAATTGTAACAAATATGATAATTTTTGTAACATAACTTAGTGTAAATAGTTATTTATAGTAAAAATATTAATAGTTCCTCTTATCATGGCTTTTAGAATTATAAAGTAATTAATTGGTAAATAGCAAACTTTAAGAAAAAAAGAGTAAAAGATAGATTAGTTATGATAGTAAAATTTTTCCAAGGAGAAAAAGATGAGTAATATTACAGAAGATACAAAAATAGCAGAGCTATTAAACAGTTATGATGGAATGAAAGATATTTTAATATCAATTAATCCTAAATTTAAAAAATTAAATAATCCAATTTTAAGAAGAACTCTTGCAAAGGTGGCTTCAGTAAAACAAGCTGCTATGATTGGAGGGATGGATTCGATAGATTTGGTAAATAAGCTTAGAGTAGCAGTTGGGCAAGAGCCTTTAGTGGCTAAATCAAATAGTATTAAAGAGCCTAAAAGCAATGATATACCAGAGCCAAATTGGACAAAAGATGCAACTTTAACACTAGATGCAAATGAGTTACTAGATGCCGAAAAAAATCCACTTGCAGAGGTAAATAAAGCCCTAAAAGAGCATAGCGTAGTAGCCCTAAAATCAGACTTTTTACCAGAGCCACTTATTGAAGAGTTTAAAAAGAGTGGTAAAAAAGTTTTTGTTAAAGAGATTGATAGTGAGAATTTTATAACATATATCAGTATTTAGTTGTAGCGTGTTATTGCTTATTGAAGTTAAATCTTTGGCGCAAAAATGAAAACGCAATAACCCTCGGAAACCGGAACTTGTTCCGGTCAGAAATTGCATTTGCAGTGAAGTTTAAACCTTTGGCGCGAACAAGTTCACGCTTCCAGATACTCTTGAAGATGCGATGTTGCATTAAAGTTTAAATTTTCTAGCCTTGGAAACCGGAACTTGTTCCGGTCAGAAATTGCATCTGCTGTGAAGTTCAAACCTTTAGCGCGAACAAGTTCACGCTTCCAGCACACGGAAACCGGAACTTGTTCCGGTCGAGAGCTTAATATATAGTGAAGTTTAAATCTTTGGCGCGAAAACCTTGTGCCTTTGCACTCTCTTTGAGAAATTCACGCTTCCTCAAACTCTTAAAGTTTCTTAATCTTAGCTATCTCATCCCTGCATCTTGCGGCTTCTTCAAAATCTAGGCGTTTTGAAGCTGCTAACATCTTGGCTTTTAGCTCTTTTATAATTTTTTGGCGCTCTTTGGCTGGAATTTTCTCTTTTTTACTAGCTTTGTTATAAAGCTCTCCACTATCTTCTACTTTTAGGTTTGTATCTAGCGTTCTTGTTGTGCTTTTTGGGGTGATGTTGTGCTTTTTATTATAAGCTATCTGCTTTTCTCTTCTAGCTTCTGTGGTATCTATACACTCTTTCATAGATTTTGTTACCCTCTTAGCATACATAATAGCCTTGCCATTAACATTTCTAGCAGCCCTTCCAACTGTTTGTATAAGTGCAGTAGTTGAGCGCAAAAAGCCCTCTTTATCAGCATCTAAAATTGCCACAAGTGAAACTTCTGGCAAATCAAGCCCTTCTCTTAGCAAATTAATTCCAACTAAAACATCAAACTCTCCAACCCTAAGCCCTCTAATTATTTGATTTCTCTCAATTGCATCTAAATCGCTATGCATATACTGCACTCTAAGCCCCAAATCATTATAAAATGTAGTAAGCTCCTCTGCCATCTTTTTTGTAAGCACCGTAACAAGCACCTTTTCGCCTCTATCTACTACCTTTTTAATCTCATCATACAGTTTTGCTACTTGATTATTGCTATCTACTACCTCAATTACTGGGTCTATTAATCCAGTTGGGCGCACAATTTGCTCTGCAATAACGCTAGAGTTTTCAACCTCAAACTCCCCCGGAGTTGCTGAAACAAAAAGAAAGCTTGGAGCCTTATTTATATACTCTTCAAACCTCAAAGGACGGTTATCAAGCGCACTTGGTAATCTAAATCCATGCTCTACAAGCACCTCTTTTCGGCTTCTATCACCTGCATACATCCCTCTAAATTGTGGCAATGATACATGCGATTCATCAACCATCACCATATAATCTTTACCATGCATCATCTCAAAATAATCCATCATCGAATATGGCGTTTCTCCCTCTTTTTTACCTGTGAGGTGGCGTGAATAGTTCTCTATCCCTTTGCAACTACCTGTGCTTTCAAGCATCTCTAAATCAAATTCTGTTCTTTGCTTTAGGCGATTATACTCAACCATTCGCCCCTCTTTTTTATAAAATGCCAAACGCTCACCAAGCTCTTTTTCGATACTTTTTATTGCATTTGCTAATTTATCTTTAGCCACAATAAATGGGTTTGTAGAGTATATTGTAATCTCTTTATAATTTGCGATTTTTTGCCCATTTAAAATATCAAAACTATAAATTGCCTCTATCTCATCGCCAAAAAACTCAATTCTGTAAGCCAACTCCTCATTATATGCTGGAAAAATATCAATAACTTCACCATTTACCCTAAAATCACCCCTATCAAAATAGGCATCATTTCGCTTATACCCCATATCAACAAAGCGCATAAGCAAAGCTCTTTGGTTATACTCTTGCCCAACTTGTAGCTTTTGCACAATATCTTTATAATCTTGTGGACTTCCAAGCCCATAATTTGCACTAACTGAAGCTACCACAATTACATCATCATGGCTTAGTAAACTAGCAGTTGCGCTTAGACGCAATCTCTCTAACTCTTCATTAATAGAGCTATCTTTTTCAATAAAGAGATCTTGGCGTGGAAGGTAGGCTTCTGGCTGATAGTAGTCATAATAGCTTATAAAATACTCTACATGATTTTCTGGAAAAAAGCTCTTAAATTCGCTATAAAGCTGGGCTGCTAAAGTTTTATTATGCGTCATAATAAGTGTTGGTTTGCCTGTTTTTTCTATAACATTTGCCATTGTAAAAGTTTTTCCACTACCAGTAACTCCTAGCAAAGTTTGGTAGTGGTTATTCTTTTGAATAGAATTTACCAACTTCTCTATAGCTTGTGGTTGATCACCAGATGGTTTATAACTACTATTTAATTTAAAATTAGCCAAAATCTCTATCCTTATATATAATATATTGTGATATTTTACTAATAAAATGTTATTATTAGCTAAACAATTCTTAAAAAAGGAATAAAATGACAGCTCTTGAGAGATTAAAAGCTAAAATAGATGAGTGGAAAACAAACTATGAAGCAATAGAAAAAGAGAACAAAGAGTTAAAAGCACAGTTAAAAAGTGGTGGTTCTAGTGTGCAAGATACAACTCAGCTAGAAGAGGAGATAGAATCACTTAAAAAAGAGATTGATAGATTAAAACAAGAGATTGAAGAGAAAGATATTGAGATAGAGAGCATTTTAGAAAATGTTGAAGCACTACTAGATTAAGGAGGATAAAATGGATTTAACTCTAAGCATAAAAGGTTTAAGAATAAAGGCAAAAAAGTTAGATAACAACTTTTATGAGTTTATAAAAGAGGATTTAGAGAAATCAGGAGTTGATATTAATAGAGATAACTCAATAGAAGCACTCTTTACTGCATATTTACGCTTAGCAGCCAAAACTCACGACTACGACAGAGAGATAGAGAGCATAATTAACGAAATAGAGAGCTAACTCCACCATATTGGGTTTAACCAAAATATAAAACACTCCATTATTTTGGGCATAATACAAGATATAAAACACCCCCTTATTCTTGGCTTAACCCAAAACAACAAATACTTAGTTATTTCGGACTTGACTTAAAACAACATATGCCTAGCCATCGGGCATAATCTAAAATAATAAACACCCAGTCATTCCGGGCTTGACCCGGAATCTCAATCTTCAATCTTCAATCTTTAATTTTTAATTTCACCACCATTTAATGGAAAAAATGTAAATTTTTTTAAATAAATAGTCCCAATTCGTCGCAAAGCCCCTATTTAAGGAGAACTCTTATAAATAATTTTTTTTAAAAAGACAATAAAATTGACATATTTATACCATATAATAATAAAATACCCCATTTAATGTTAATATTTTTTTGTAAAATAATGGAAATTTTATGTTTATTTAAGAAAAGTGTTGATATTATTTCACTGTCGAAAGAAATTAAATTAAAAGGACAAAACATGACACAAACTAATCAAATGAGACGCGGTTTCACAATGATCGAATTAATTTTCGTAATTGTAATTATCGGTATTTTAGCGGCAGTTGCTTTACCTAAATTAACAGCAACTAGAACAGATGCAAAAGTTGCAACTATAGTATCAAATGCAAAAAGTTTTACTAATGATGTTAAAAATTATTATACTGCAAAAGGTCAAGGTAACTTTGAAGCAGCAAGTGTAGCAGCAATTACAGATATTCCTGTATATACTGATAATACTTGTAATACTCAAGCTGGAACAGGTGATGTATTCTCGTCAACTCCTGTATATATGTGTGGTGATAGTGGAGATGTTTTAGTGTTTACTTATTCTGGAACAGCTGCAGGAACACCAGCACAACTTGCTATAACTAATGGAAGTGATACAACAAGTGATATTGCTACAGCAGTTCAAAGTGATCCAACAGTTAAAGCACTTGAAGCTCAACCAATAGCTCTTGGTGGAACAGGTGTAGTAAGATAATTATAAGCTTATTGTATTCCCTAATTACCTGGGGGATACACCATAGTAATTAAGTAAAATAATTCTTTATTTTTTATTTAAGCTTAAAATAATAACTTTTGATTATTAAATATTATGCAAATTTAATATTAATTGTGTTTGCATAAT
>JAMONW010000147.1 GCA_027066355.1 Campylobacteraceae bacterium | reverse complement strand
ATTTTGAAATGTATAAAAGCTCTTTTTTCTATTTAAAAGTTTTTTAGTAGGAAAATTTTTGGATTTATAAAGAAGTTTTTTATCTTTATAAACTATAAATTCAATATTTTTAGATTTTAAATCTTTATAATCACTACTTTTTATCTCCTCTAAAATCTCTTTAGCTTGGTAGTCTAAAGAGCTTTTAATATTACTATTAATAGAGTTATTTAAAATATATCGAAACGACAAACTAAAAAGTAAAATTATTATAAAAATAATACCACCAAACCAAAGTAAAGCTTTACTTTTTAAACTACTGCTCTTCAATTTTATACCCCAAATTTCTATAACTTTTAATTAAATCTTTGCCAAGTTTACTGCGTAGTCTATAGATAGTAGCCTCTATTGTATTGCTATTTATAAACTCTTCACTTCCCCAAAGTTGGCTCTCTATCATCGCTTTTGATAGTATTGAATTTTTGTTTTTTACCAATAGTAGTAACAGTTCATACTCTTTTGCCCTTATATTTATATTTTTAGCATTTTTAAGCACACTTTTTGTAGTTAAATCAATGCTTATATCAGCAATTTCAATAGTGTTTGCTCCTTTACTAAAACCTCTTCTATAAAGTGCAATTAATCTTGCTTCTAACTCTTCTATAGAAAATGGCTTTGCTAAATAGTCATCTGCTCCTACTTGTAACCCTTGCACCTTATCTTGAACCTCACCTTTGGCACTTAGCATTAAAACAGGTGTGCTAATCTCTTTTGCTCTAATACGCTCTAAAAGCTCTATACCGCTAAGCGAGGGCAGCATCCAATCTAAGATAATTACATCATAATTGTTTGTAGTGGCTAAATACTCTCCATCTAAGCCATCTAAGGCAATATCAACACAATGTTTAGCCTCTTGCAAAGCTTGTTTTAAAAACGATACTATATCTTTATCATCTTCTATTAATAATATTTTCATATACTCCTAAGCCTTATCATTTTTGTATCATTTTCATAGCTTATTATAACATTATTAAATTGTAAGGGGTTTTTGATGTTAGATAATACCACACTCTTTTTACTAATAAACTCTTATGCAGGTAAAAGTGCAACCTTAGATTTTATAGGGGTTATGCTTGGTGAGTATATACCATTTTTTTTTATTGCTGTAGAGGTTTATTTATACTTTTTTGCAAAAAGAAAAACAGAAGCTCTCTTAGCCTTTTATAGTGTGCTTATAGCACTGCTATTAAACCAAATAATTGCTCTTTTTTACTACCATAATCGCCCATTTGTAGATGGTATTGCAACGGTGCTACACTCTCATCCAATAGACAACTCTTTTCCATCTGATCATACTGCATTTATGCTCTCTATTGCTTGGTCGCTTTTGTTTTCTAAAAAGAGTAAAAAAATAGGAGCTATCTTACTAATTTTAGGTATTATAGGTGGCACTTTTAGAGTTTTTATTGGTGTGCATTACCCTTATGATATAATAGGAGGTATTGTAAGTGCTTTGGTTGCAGCTTCCATTACGCTAAGTTTAGAAGAATATTTAACACCATTAAATAATTTTTTTATAAAAAGGATTTAGCTTGAATAAAAACATAATAGCCCTTGGTTTTGTGAGCTTTTTTACTGATATGGCTTCATCTATGGTTACTACTATTTTGCCTTTATATATAGTATTTATTTTGCATCAAGGGGTAGATAAATTGGGCTTTGTTGTGGCTATTGCTACTTTTGTATCGTATGCTTTTAGGGTTTTATTTGGCTATTTAAGTGATAAACTTGGAGTAGTCAAGCCTTTTGTGGTAGCTGGGTATGCAATATCTGCAGTTACAAAGCCTATGCTCTATTTTGCAAATAGTTGGCAATCTATTGCAATTTTGAGAGGATTAGAGAGAATGGGAAAGGCTGTAAGAAGTGCCACAAAAGACTCTTTAATTTCAGCATATAGCCCAAAGCAAAGTGGTAAAAATTTTGGATTTCATAAAATGATGGATGTAGCAGGAGAGATGATAGGTGCAATTATAGCATTTTTAGCTCTTTTATATTTTGGCAAAAATATAGAAGTTTTCAAAGCAATTTTTGCATATAGTTTAATACCTGGTTTAATTGCTTTTATAATTGTCTTATTTGTAAGAGATGCCCCATATAAAAGTAAAGTAAAAAAGTTTAATTTCAAAGTTGATTTAAACTTAATACCTATGCTTTTTATCTATTTTGGAGTTATATTTTTTATATTTAATGACTCTTTTTTTATAGTAAGTGCAAAGATGAGTTTTAAAATTGAATATATACCACTTTTGGTTATTTTGTTAAATTTTACACAAACGATTTTAAGCTACTATTTTGGTATAAAAATAGATAAATATGGATATAAAAAAATATTTTTACTATCAATTATATTTGCTCTTTTTGCAATGATTAGTCTATATTTTAATTTAACTATATTAGCTTTTATTCTTTTGGGGATATTTACAGTTGCTAGTATAAATACAATAAGAAGTTTTATTTCAGATAATGCTAAAAATAAAGCTACAATCTATGGACTCTTATATGGTGGAGTAGCACTCTTTTCATCTTTAGGTGCAGTAATTATTGGTCAAATATGGAAAATTTATGGAAAAAATGGGGCAATAATATACTCAATTAGTGGAGTTACTTTAACTCTTTTAGCTTTTTTGATATTTGAATATAAAAGATTAAACAATAAATAATACCCAAAGATGGGTATTAAATTCTATTAATTATGATAAAAGTTCATCAATTGTAACATAATCTCCAACATGACCAGTCATTTTTTCAGCATCTGTATTAACTGGCAGTGTTTTTTTACCAGGACGCCAGTTTGCTGGGCATACTTCACCAGTTTTATAAGCGTGTTGCCATGCATCAACTTGTCTTAAGAACTCATTTACATTTCTTCCAACACTTGGTGCTTGAACCTCTTGAGCTACACATACACCCTCTGGATTAAATAAAAATCTTCCTCTAAGTGCAATTCCTGCATCTTCAATCATTACACCAAATGCTCTTGAAACTTCACCAGTTGTATCAGCACCAATTGTAAATTGTAAATCTTTTAATAGTGGCTCAGTCTCTGCAAATATTTTATGAGAGAATTTAGTATCAGTTGAAACTGCAACAACCTCTACACCTCTTTTTTTGAACTCTTCATATTTTGCATTCATAGCTGCAATTTCTGTTGGACAAACAAAAGTAAAATCTGCTGGATAGAAGCAAATTACAAACCATTTACCCTCATAATCACTACTTTTTACCTCTGTATATTTCCCACTTGTTGGCTCATACGCTTCCATTTTAAACTCTGGCATTTTTCTTAAAACCATTGTGCTACTCATCTCTTTTTTCTCCTTGTTTTCAATTTTTTCTTCTGTTTTATTCTCTTTTTCTTCGATAACATCATTTGTATCACAAGCCATTTTAAATCCTTTATGTTAATGACAATAAAATTATACATCTTTAAGCTTAAATAAAAATAAAAATAATTAAATAATAAAAATTATTATTAGATAAAATATGAAAAGTTTTTTTAAAGCACGAAGAGGTTCGTGCTTTTAAATAGAAATTTAAATATAAATTCTATATTATTAATTAAAAAATCATTCCCTCTGTTGGGCTAGATGCAGTAGCATAAGGTTTTTTAGCAATTCTTCCTGCTTCATAAGCTAACCTACCTGCAATTACAGCATTTTTCATAGCTTCTGCCATCATAATTGGATTTTTTGCTTGTGCAATTGCAGTATTTGTTAAAACTGCGTCAGCTCCAAGCTCCATTGCAATACTCGCATCACTTGCAGTTCCAATTCCAGCATCTACAACTACTGGCACATTAACTGCTTCTTTAATAAAGTGAACATTATATCTATTTTGAATACCTAGCCCACTTCCAATTGGTGAAGCTAGTGGCATAATTGCATTAGCTCCCGCATCTTCAAGGCGCTTTGCAATAATTGGGTCATCATTTGTATAAGCCATAATTGTAAAGCCCTCTTTACTTAAAACTTCACAAGCTTTAATTGTTTCAATAACATCAGGGTATAGTGTTTTTGCAGTATCTCCAATAACTTCAAGCTTAATCAAATCAATTCCAGTTGCCTCTCTTGTTAATCTAAATAGAGTAATTGCTTCATCAGCAGTTGTGCAACCTGCTGAATTGGGTAAAAACTTCACATTTGAATTTTTAAAATAATCCATTAAATTCTCTTCATCAGGATTTGTAATATTTACTCTTCTAACTGCAACTGTAATCATCTCTGCTCCACTAGCAATTGTTGCATCATAAGTAGTTTGAAAATCTGGATACTTTCCACTACCAACAATTAATCTACTATCAAATTCATAATTTCCTATTTTTAATTTACTCATATAATTTTTCTCCATTAAAATAAATTTTATTCATTTTACATATTTAGTCTTAATTTAAAGTATAATTTATAACAAACTTAATATTATTGCACCATAATAAATATTTATAAAAAGGATAAGTAATGAGAATAACAAAAATAGTTTTATTATCAACTTTAGCAACATTGGCTATGGCACAAGAGAGTAATAGCACTGCTAAATTATCAGATAATATACTAATAAAACAAGAGGGTGTAAAGTATATTAAAATGCTTGGAAAAGAGCTTAAAACAAATCTTAAAAAAGCTATGAAAGAGGATAAAACAGGAGTTAAAGCAGTAACTTTTTGTCTAAATAAAGCAGAAGAGATTACAAAGAGTGTTAATGAAAAACTACCTAAAAATGTTAAAGTTAGAAGAACTTCTTTAAATATAAGAAATCCAAAAAACTCTCCTGATGAGATTGATACAAAAATATTAAATGCATATGCAAAAAATTTAGCAGATGGAAAATTTGACCCAAAAGATATTAAAGTAGTTAAAGATGGAAACACAACAAGAGTCTATAAACCACTATTAGTAACAAAAGCTTGTTTGAAATGTCATGGAGAAAATGTTTCAAGTGATATCAAAAGTGCAATAGCTAAAAAATTCCCTAAAGATAAAGCAATTAATTTAAAAGCTGGAACATTAAGAGGTGTGATGGTTGCTGAAATTAAAAATAAATAGTTTATTTATCTCCTACTTTTAGTAGGAGTTTTAGTAAATATAGATAATTTATCTTTTTTTACTAAGTTTTGAAATTATAGCTTGTGTTTTTTTCCATAGTTTAAAATCAACTGCAGGAAAACCTCCATAAATTTTGCCACCTTCTAAACTTTTTGTTACACCACCTCTTGCAGCAATCATAGCTCTATCACCAATTTTTAAATGCCCAGCAGTTGCACTCTGCCCTCCCATTACAACACCCTTACCCAATATTGTAGAGCCACTTAGTCCAACTTGTGAAACAATAATACTATACTCTCCTATTTCGCAGTTGTGTCCTACTTGAATTAAGTTATCTAATTTTGCATACGATTTTATAATAGTTGAGCCAAGAGTTGCTCTATCTATTGTTGTATTTGCTCCAATCTCTACAAAATCTTCTATAATTACATTTCCAATTTGATAAAATTTTATGTTTGAATTATCTTTGCTAACAAATCCAAACCCATCACTTCCAATAACTGTGCCACTGTGAATTACACAGTTTGAACCAATTTTACAATTGTGATAAATTGTAACATTTGGATATATAACTGTTCCCTCTCCAATCTCTACATTTTCACCCAAGTAGCACCCTGCCATAATAGTAGTATTTTTTCCAATTTTAACACCACTAGCACACCTTACACTATCACAAATCTCTACATTATCATCTAATTTTGGTTCATAACTTTTAACACTTGGTTTATAAGCAAAAAGAGAGGTAGCTAGTGCCATCTTTTTGTATGGCTCATTTGTAACTAAAGCAACTACACCTTTTGGAAGATTTTCTAAAAACTTCTCTTCTAAAATTACAGCACCTGCATCTGTATTTTTTAATTGCTCTAAATATTTTGCATCATGAAAGAAACTAAGAGAGTTAGAATTTGCATCTTTTAAAGTGGCAAGATTTGCTATCTCTATATCTTTACCACTAAACTCCAACTCTATATAATTTGCAATTTTGCTTAATTTCACTTAAAATCCTTAATTATTTATCTCTCCATTGCTACAACACCACTTCTTACAATCTCTATTGGACTAAAGTTTTGTGCTGCTTCTATACAATGCTCTATTCTTTTAGATTCATCTGCTGCCATTGCAATAATAATTTTTTCACCAGCATTTACAATGCCACCATTATATGCACTAAAGAGAGATTCTATATCTGCAATATTATTTCCTTCAAATGGAAATTTTATTAATACCATCTCTTTTTCTACCATTGAGTCATGCTCTATAACTTTATATACTGGTATTAATTTGTGAAGTTGCTTTATTATTTGCTCTAAAACGCGGCTACTGCCACGAGTTACTATTGTCATATGCGACATATTACTATTTGGAATAGCTGCTACAGTTAGAGAGTCGATATTATATCCTCTACCTGCAAAAAGCCCAGAAACTCTAGCCAAAACTTGAGCTTC
>JAMONW010000146.1 GCA_027066355.1 Campylobacteraceae bacterium | reverse complement strand
CACAAGTGATAGTAATGGCAGCAAAGATACAATAAAAGATAGTAATAGTAGCGATATTTATATAATTGATGATGGCTCAAGTGTTATAAATAATCAAAGCATAGAAAAAGGCTCACTAAAGCCTGGAAAGTAGTGAATTTCTTTAAGGAGGGTATCTACCCTCTATATCAATATAAGCTATTCTACCTCGCTATAGTGCAATTTTAATCCCTCATTTGTCATAACAAAACCACTAATTATTAATTTGCCATTATGCACCATATCGTGGTGTTTTTTGCATAGTGGGATTAGGTTGTATTTGTGGTTTGTTTTGTAATGCTCTATAAATCCATCTTTAGATTTTGCTTGTGGGGATATGTGATGCACATCTTCTACTGCTTCATTACAAATTGCACATTTAGTTAAGAATACGCGTTTATTATAGCGACTCTTTTTTTGTTTTTTAAGAAGCTCTAGTTCATCAAAATTACCTGTTAGCTCTTTTCTAATTTTATAGGCATCTTCTAAAAACTCTTTATCAAGATGTAGTGCCTTTGCAAACTCTAAACCATAAAGGGTGCTACCACTACCAATTTCAAGTTTTCTGTTGTAAATTAGCTTATCTTGGGCTTCATCATAAGTAACGCCAAGATGCAAGAATATAAGGGTATCTAACTCTTTAATTGGTTTAAGTTGAGGTAATTGATGTAAATGGGTTGCAAAAAGGAAGTAGCTTCCAATTTTATTTAATTTTTTAATTGCTGAACTTACAATTGAAAGAGCCGAAAAAGTTTCGGTTCCATGGCTTATCTCATCTCCTAAAATAAGCGAATTTTGGGTTGCACGATTAAATATATTTTTAAGCTCTAGCATCTCAATTGCAAAGGTTGATAAACCTTTATATAAATTATCTTTACTTACAATTCTTGTAAATAGCTTATCTACCAAGCCAAAGCGCATAGAAGCAGATGGCACAAAAAGCCCAGCTTGAGCCATAATTACAGCAATTCCAACACTCTTCATTAAAGAGCTTTTTCCACTTGAATTTATTCCATAAAGTAAAACTCCACTTACCTCTTTGTTATCACTAGCTTCAAGTGTAATGTGGTTATGCTCTATATCATCTAAGATTTCACCAAGATATAAATCGTTTGGAATGTAGATGCCATTCTCCTCGCGCGATTCAATTATTGGGTGTCGAAGCCCAATAAACTCTAACACCCTCTCTTGGGTAATCTCTGGCTTTGAGTAGTTATAAGTTTTTGCACACTTTGCCCCACTAATTGCAAAATCAAGCTCTCCAATAAATCCAATAAGGCGCTCTAAAAGTGCGCTATATTTTAACTCTAGTTCATCTAAAACCCTATTAAATGTATCTTTTACAATTGCAATTAATTGCACTTGAAGTGATGTATATTCACGCGAAATTTCATCTATAAAACTGCTACTAATTTTTACACTATTTTTAAGGCGCTTAAAGTTGAAATCTTTAAAAAATAGATGCTCTCCTTCTATGCTAATAAAGCTCTCTTGCAGAGCCTTTTCAATCATAGAGAAGCGATTTTTAGTCAAGTGTATAAAAAAGCCCTCACTCTCTAAAAACCCAATTCCTGCACTACTTTGAGTGCCATCAAACATAGAGTTAATATGCTCTTTTATAAGCTCTAAATTACTATATAGCTTTGCCATTTTCTCTTGGATAGAGTCAATTTGTGCATCAACTCCGTGGTTAAAAAAGTTCCCCTCTATTTGCTCTTTTGTATATTTTGCACTCTTATCAAAATTAAAACTCTTCTCAAGCTCTAATCTAAAGTTATAAACTTCTTGAGTATTAAAACTCTCAATATCAAGATTATACTCTTTGGTTTGGTTAAACAGCTTCTCTATAGAGTAAAGTGATGAGTGCAGATAGTTTATCTCAAAAGGGTGAAGCTTTTTTAGCTTTATTCGGCGCAAAATTCTCTCTAAATCATAAATTTGCTTTAGAGTGCTTTCTAGTGTGTTGTAATCATTTAAGAGTAGCTCAATTTGAGTATATCTTCTATTTAACTCTTTTTCATCAATAATTGGGTTTAAAAGGCGCTCTTTTAGGAGGCGTTTGCCAATTGGAGTAGAGCTAAAATCAAGTAGCTTTAAAAGTGTTATCTCATCTGGGTTGCGCGAAATTATATTGAGTTGCTCTAGTGCATTATTACCAAGATAGACAAAGTGCTTATTTCCAAGAAACTCTGGGCGATTAAGTTTTTCGATAATTGCGCTATCGTGTTCAATTATAAAATCTATTAATATTGCTAAAGATTCACTAGCATATGGATATAGCTCTAAATCGAGATACTCAATTGGGCTAAGAATAGATTTTATTAAAAATACATTTGCAAAAAGCTCATTTTGGTATGTAATTTTGGGGCGTTTTTTGTTTTGATTTATTGTAAAATTATCGCTAAATTCAAGATAGTTTTGCACAAAATCTCTATCAATATCACCCTCAAAGGTAAGCACAATTTCGCTTGTATTGTAAGTTTGCAAAAGGTTAAAGATTTCATCTAAAGCGTATGTTTTGTCATCTCTTGTAGAAAAAAGCTCATTTACAAAGCATTTGCCAGTTGTTACATCAATAGCGCTATATCCAGCATAATATATACCTCTATTTTCGCCAATAATTAAAGATACAATAAAATTTTCGCTTGATTCAACACTATAATCAAAGTTGGTTCCAGGAGAGATAATATTAGATAAATAGCGCTTTACATTTGGTGGCTCACCCTTTTGGCGAATAAGAACAATTGTGTATTTTTTGCTCTGCACAAGGCGGTTTAAATAGCGCTCAAGCGCAAAATTTGGCACTCCTGCCATTAGTGGGTTAGATATTGAATTTTCTAAAATAGATTTATTTTTGCGCGTTAGCTGAATATTTAAAAATTCTGCAATCTCTTTGGCTTTTCCAATTTTAAGCTCTGGTGTATTTACCTCATAAACCTCAAAAAAAGAGCCAATCTCCATTAAAACAATAGTGTTGCTACCATACTTTTTTTCAAAATACTCTTGAAGCTCAAAGTAAATTTCGGTAAGTAACCTCTTTTTATCATTTAATAAATCATTTAAAAAGCTCTTTTGAGTATCCAAATATACGCCTTAAATTTTTTAAGTTATTATAGCTAAGTTCATATATAATTTTAGTTAGTAGCATGGTTGTAGTGCTTTTAGTATTTTTAAGCGTTTTAGAACTTCTATTTTTAATTATCAATTATTTACCCCAACTTTTCTTAATAAAAGTTATGATACAATTTAATATCAAAAAATATAAAGGGTTTGATATGAGGAAATTATTACTTTCTGCAGTAGCTTCAAGTTATCTATTTTCTGCTGGTTTAGGGGCGGCAACATCGATATTTGATAACTCTATTCAAGAGATAGGTTTAGCATATAGCAAAGGTAAAAACAGAGACAACTATGTAACAGGACACTTTGAGTATTCATTATTGCTTGGTGCAGGACTTAGATTTGAATATAGTAAAAATATTAGTGAGCATCCAGAGTTTTCAAAATCTGATATAAGCAGATATGGCTTATTTGCAGTTTATAATATCTATTTGCCAGGGACAGGTTTTTCATTTACTCCTAAAATGGGTATGGTTAAAACTGATGGAGAGTTTGAGTTATATGATACTTATAAAAAAATCAAGAGTAAAAAGACAACATTTACTTATGGTATAGAGGCAAATTATGACTTAAATGATAATGCTGCGGTATTTGTTGGATATACTGATTATGGTAATAATATTGAAAAAGCAAAAGATATTAAGTTAAAAAATCTTGATAGCAAGAATGTATCTGTAGGAATTAAAATTAGTCTATAGTTATGATATAATTGCTCTAAAAAAGAGAATCTATGTCTAAAAATAGACTTTTGGGGCATTTTTTTGCCTTTGTTACTATTACTATTTGGAGTTTTGCTTTTGTTAGTAATAAGGCTCTGCTTGAGTATATTAGCCCAATTGAAAATATGATACTTCGCTTTTTAATTGCATTAATTATTTTAACTATTATCTACCCAAAAGAGTTAATTCCAAAGAGTTTTAAAGATGAGTTATATTTTGTTTTACTTGGCTTTTTGGGTATATTTTTATATTTTATTTTAGAGAATTTTGCACTTAAATTTACTCAAGCTACAAATGTTGGACTCTACATGGGTGCAATTCCAATTATAACAGCAATAACAGCACATATATTTAGCAAAGATGAGAGTTTAAGTAGAAATTTAATTATTGGCTTTTTAATTGCAATTGTAGGAATTGCTCTAATTTTGTTTGATGGTGCAAAGTTTGAAATACGCCTAAAAGGAGATCTTTTAGCACTACTTGGAGCTACTGTTTTTGCTATATATTCAGTGGCTCTAAAATTTGCCTCTAAGAGATATCACTATATTACAATAACAAGAAAAAGTTTCTTTTATGGTTTGATTTTTATGCTAATTTACTATTTTAGTTTTAGTAAAAGTTTTAATATAGAGGTTTTAAAAGTTCCAGCAGTTTGGCTAAATATTGCATATTTAGGGGTATTATCATCAACTCTTGCATTTATACTTTGGCAACAAGGAATTGAGAAAATTGGTTCAATTAGTGCAAGTAACTATATCTATTTAGTCCCACTAATTACAGCGCTTGGAGGAGTATATTTTTTAAATGAGAGTTTAACTCCTGCAATGATATTTGGAGGTGCTTTGATTTTAATGGGGCTTTATGTAGCGCAAAAAAAGTAAAAATAGAATATAGAAAATATTTGACTCTTTGATTGTTTTGTTTAGGGCAAAAACATACTAAGCACTTTTTTGATATAATCGCACAAAATATATTTTAGAGGATAAAAAGATGGGTTTAACCATTACTGAGAAGATTTTTAGCGACCATGCAGGGCGTGAAGTAAAAGCAGGAGAGATTGTTAGGGTTCCTATTGATATGACAATTGGAAATGATATTACTACACCAATTTCTATTAAAGCTTTCAAAGAGAGTGGAGCAAAAAAATTGGCAAATCCAGATGGTTTTGCAATTGTTATGGACCACTACATTCCAGCAAAAGATATTGCAAGTGCAAACCAAGCAAAAATTAGTAGAGATTTTGCTTATGAGCATAATTTAAAATACTTTTTTGATGAGAAAGATATGGGTATTGAACATGCACTTTTACCAGAAAAGGGGCTTGTTATTCCTGGTGATGTAATTATTGGAGCAGATAGCCATACTTGCACACATGGCGCACTTGGGGCTTTTGCAACAGGTATGGGAAGCACAGATATTAGCTTTGCAATAATTACAGGTGGCAATTGGTTTAAGGTGCCTGAGAGTATTAAAGTTGAATTAAAAGGCAAACCAGGTAAGCATGTTTATGGAAAAGATATTATCTTAGAAGTTATTAGAATTTTGGGTGTTGATGGCGCACTTTATAAAGCACTTGAATTTACAGGTGAAGGTGTAGCACATTTGAGTATGGCAGATAGATTTTCAATTGCAAATATGGCAATTGAAGCTGGAGCAAAAAATGGTATTTTTGCAGTTGATGAGATTACAAAAGAGTATTTAAAAGAGGTAGAGAAAAGAAATGGAGGCTTAAGAGCTGAGCCAAAATACTTCTACTCTGATGAAGATGCAAATTATGTGCAAACTATAACAATAGATTTAGATAAACTAAGCCCTGTAGTTGCATACCCATTCTTGCCAGAAAATGGAAAAAGCATAGAAACTGCAGTTAGTGATGATATTAAAATTGATCAAGTAATGATAGGAAGCTGCACAAATGGGCGCTTAGAAGATTTAGAGATGGCAGCAAAGATTGTTAAGGGCAAAAGAGTTGCAAGAGGTGTTAGAATGATAGTAACTCCAGCAACTCAAAGAATTTTCCTAGAAGCACAAGATAAAGGCTATATAAGAGATTTGATAGAAGCTGGAGCAGTTGTATCTAACCCAACTTGTGGTGCATGTTTGGGTGGATATATGGGAATTTTAGGAGATGGTGAGAGGTGCGTTGCTACTACAAATAGAAACTTTGTAGGTAGAATGGGTGCAAGAAGCAGTGAAATTTACCTAGCAAATTCAGCAGTAGCAGCAGCTAGTGCATTGGCTGGAAAGATTGTGGACCCTAGATAAGCAAGAGGTAACAATAAAAATATTCCGTATTGGAAAATATAAAACAAAAAACAAGCTCTCTGGAAGCGAGGTGTTAACCTCGGCTAAAAATATAATTTCTAAGAGCATACTAAACTTTTTGGCAAGGTTAAAACCTTGCTTCCAAAAAAGAGAAACTTACATCTAAGCTTAAATTATAGTGTTAGAAGATGAGAAACAAACAAGCTCTTTGGAGCTGAGCTTTTTTCAAAGAGTGCAACACAAGAAGCTTGGCTAAAATATAACTTCTAAGAGTGGAACCGAGGTTTCAACCTCGGCTAAAAATATAATTTATAAGAGCATACTAAACTCTTTGGTAAGGTTAAAACCTTGCTTCCACAAAAACAAAATTATAGCTATGCAATGAGTGTTCCAATATTAGAGGATTTGAGAGTGTTG
>JAMONW010000145.1 GCA_027066355.1 Campylobacteraceae bacterium | reverse complement strand
CAGATACTTTGCAATCTCTTCTCTTAAAGCTAACTCCCCTTGCCCGTTGCTATAACTTGCAAAATCTAAATCTAAATTGAGTGCTTTGTGGCTTAAGCGTTTCCAAATTTTTATAGGAAAATAGCTTTTATGGTGTTTTGTAGGCGAAAAGTCGTATCTATATTGCTTTTTACTCTCTTTACTTGTGGCACTAATCTTAGGAGAGAATTGGCACTCTAAAAGCTCACTTACAAAGTAACCTTTTTTGGGAATTGAATCAATATAACCTTCTGCATAAAGCTGATTATAGGCATTTTGCACAGTTGTTTTGCTAATATTATAGTTGCTACAAAGCTCTCTAATAGATGGCAATTTATCGCCAACTTTTAAATTATTTATAATATCATCTTTTAGTGCTTCATATAGTTGAATATGTAGTGCTTTTTCTGTTTTGCTATCTAGTTTATACATCATTATCCTTCTAAAGCTTTAAGCAAAAGCCAAAGGCTTTACTAATCTGTCCACTAAAATTTTATAAAATTTGTATCTTGTTAAAGGGTTAGTTTAAAAGTATAATAGCGAAGAAAATTAAAAATTAAGAGTGAAAAGTTAAAAATGAAGAAAAGGAGTTTTATGAAAGATATTTTTGAAATTAAAGATATAGAGAAAATTTATGATATTTTAGATAGTGCAGAGTATGGGACTTTAGCTCTATCTAAAGGTGTTGTGCCATACTCTGTGCCACTAAATTTTGTTAGAATTGATAGTTGTATCTATTTTCATGGCTCACAATTTGGTAAAAAGATGAGATTTTTAGATATAAATAAGAATGTATCTTTTAGTGTGGTTAAGCCATACTCTATAATTGCATCATACTTTAGTAGCAATAGTGGTTTAGCATGTCCTGCAACTCACTTTTTTGAGAGTGTATCAATTGATGGGGTTGCAGAAGTTGTAAAAAATTCAGAGTTAAAAGCAAAAGTTTTAAATGCCCTAATGCAAAAATTGCAACCAGAGGGAAATTACAAAAACTTAACAGATAAAATTTACACTAATTCAATTTCAAAAACAGCAATTGTCAAAATAACACCATATAAAATTAGAGCCAAAGCCAAGCTAGGACAACACTTACCAAATGAAAGATTTACAATGATTGTAAACAGTTTACAAAAAAGAGGAAGTAAATTAGATTTACAAACAATTGACAAAATGAGAGAATTTAGAGAAATTAACAATTAACAATTAAAAGTTAAAAATAAAGGATTAATATGCAGTTAAAAGTAGCAACATTAGAGGATATTGACTCAACTTTAAATTTACATGCAAAGTATCAAGTTGATACCATTAAAGAAGAGGATAAAAAAGATGGTTTCGTAACAACACCTTTTACAAAAGATGAGTTAAAAGATTTAATTGAGCAAGAGAAGGGCTTATTTATTGCAGTAGATAGTGGCAAAGTAGTAGCTTATGTTATGAGTGCAAGTTGGGAGTTTTGGAGCAGATGGGCAATGTTTGCATTTATGGCAAAAAATTTAGATTGCAAAAGCTATAGAGGCATAGATATAACATCTAAAAATAGTTATCAATATGGACCAATTTGCATAGATAAAGCCTATAGAGGCACAAAGCTTTTACCAGAAATTTTTAACTTTGCTAAGAAAAATATGACAAATAGATTTGATATTTTAATAACATTTGTAAATAAAATAAATCCTCGCTCTTTTAACGCCCACCACAAAAAATTAGGGCTAGATATTTTAAGCGAATTTGAGTATAACAACAATAAATATTGGGAGCTTGTAACTAAAATTAGAAATTAAAAGATAAAGCTATTTTGATACAATTATAACTAAAAAGGGATATTGTGAAAAAAGTTTTAATTGTTTGCACAGGCAATAGTTGCAGAAGTATTATTGCAGAAGCACTTATAAACAAAGAGTTAAATGGCATAAAAGCATACAGTTGTGGGGCAAAACCAAGTGGCAAAGTAAATCCAAATGCAAAAAGAGTTTTAGAGTTAAATGGGGCTTGGAGCGATAGCTACTACTCTAAAGGTTTTGATGAGGTGCTAGATATTAACTTTGATTTAATAATAACTGTATGCGACAATGCAAAAGAGCAGTGTCCAATTTTTCCAAGTAAGGCTAAGCAAGTCCATATTGGCTTTGAAGACCCAGATGGCAAAGATTTTAGTGCCTTTGAAGTAACTTACAAAGAGATAAAAAAAGAGCTTTTACCAAAAGTTAAAGAGATTTTAAATAAAAATAGTTAAAAAATTAAGTATTATATAATATATATTTTGCTTTTAATATAACTATTATATTTATAAATTAAGGATATACTATACAAAAGCTAAATAAGATAGAGCGCCTTAAAAAAGAGTTGGCTCCAATTGAGTTTGATATTGAAAATGTTGATTATAGTAATTTAAGTGAGGCTGATAGGTTTTATCTTAAAAATTATGGAATCTATAATATTAAGTTGACTCCCCAAAAATTTATGCTTAGAGTTAGGCTTGATGGTGGAGTTATTGAAAAAGCTAGATTAATAGGGCTTATTAATATTGCAAAAGAGTTTAACTTAAAGCTTATTGCTACAACACGAGCTGGGCTAGAGCTTCATAATATTTTGCCAAGTGATATATTAAAAATTTACTATAAAGTAAAAGAGCTTGGGCTTAGCACACATCAAAATTTAACAGATAATATTAGAAATATTGTAACTGATGTTTATGATGGCTTGGTAGAAGACTCCAAAATTGAGTGCGATCCTATAATTGCACAAATTAGAGAGGAGTTTTTAGATAAAAAAGAGTTTTTTGGAACAATTCCACGCAAATTTAATACCACAATTATTGGTAGAGTTGAGCCTATTATAAACCCTTGGGGGAGTGATTTGCTCTTTGCCTTAGCTAAAAGTGGTAGTGAGTATGGTTTTAATATATATCTTGGTGGCAAAAATAATCAAGTTGCCAAAGATGCCAATATTTTTGTGCCTCCTAGTGATGCGCCTAAGCTTTTTAGAGCAGTAGTTTTAGCTTTTAAAGAGCTTGGGCTTAGGGGAAGTCGCTCTAAAACTAGGCTTTTTTATCTGCTTGAAGAGATTGGAATTGAAAAATTTAGAGATGAGGTTCAAAAAAATTTTGCTAAAAAATTAGAAAATAGTGGCACTCTTTTAATGCAAACTTCTAAATACAAAAGTATCACACAACTAAAAGATGGCACCTTTGCAAAAGCTTTGAATTTAAACTATGGAGAGCTTGATTTAAGCACTTTAGAAGAGTTATTAAAAGAGCATCAAATAAGAGTAGGGGCTGATCAAAAACTGCACCTTATTGGCTTAAAAACTAAGCCCAACACTATAGAAAATGCCACAATTTTAGCTTGTGCTGGAAGTCGCTACTGCCCACTCTCACTTTGGGATATAAAAAAAGATATTAACCCCCTAGAGCTAGAGGAGTTTGTAAAGGTTGGAATAAATGTTGGCTTTAGTGGTTGTTTAAAGGGGTGTGGACACCATCTACTTAGCGATATTGGCTTAGTTGGGCTTAGAAGCAATTTATATAGCAAAACAGAAAAAGCACTTAGAGTCTATTTTGGAGCTACCGAATTGCCAAAGCCAACTCCTGCAAGGTTGCTCTATTTTGCAGTGCCTTTAAGAGAGATTAGCACACTTTTTAGAGCCTTTAGAGAGTTATTTTTAGCAAGTAATTATAGTGATTTTAGAGATTTAAGTGCATATTTGCTAAAGTATGAAGTTGAAACTTTGCAACTTTTTTTCTTGCTTAAAATAGTTGGTAAAGCGAATTTAGAAATAGAGCAACTACTTTTAAATAGCGCTACTTCAAATGAACAAATTACAAAGGCACTTTTAAATAATGATATAGTGCCAACTCAAGAAGAGTTACATAAAATTGTAAATAATTTAGCACATAAAGCTTGGGATGAGAGATGAAAATATTTATAACTATTCTTATATTTTGCACAGCAATCTATGCAAATATTACAAACTATAAGCCAATTAAAGCTTGTGTAGAGCTAAACTCAAACCTCTACTATGCAATTAGAAGCTTTGATATAAACAATAAATTATACTATTTAGTAGTAAATCCAGATAGAATTAAAACTTATATAGTAAATATAAATAAAACTACACAAATTAAATGCCCAACTACTCCAAATAATTATACAATATTAAGGGATTTTAATAACCCAAAACACCCTTTGCAAAATGATGGCATAACAACACCTAAAAATGGTATATTTTTAACTACAGATCTCTGCCCATCTTCTAAAAAAGGTTTTGAGAGAAGACTTTATGAGAGTTTGATAAAAAACTTTAAAAATCCAGTTCCAGTAACTCTGTTTATTACAAAAAGGTGGATTTTAAAGCATCGCCAAGAGTTTATTCAACTTAAAACTTGGCAAAAAGAGGGCAAACTTGATATAACATGGGGTAACCACACTGCTAAGCATATTTATCATCCAAAACTTCCTTTAAAAGAGAATTTTGTTTTATCAAAAGAGGAAAATATGCAAAGTGATATATTAGAGCTAGAGAAATATCTATTAAAAAATGGAGTTGTGCCATCTGTTTTTTTTAGATTTCCAGGGCTTGTGTCAAATAAAAAAGTAGCTAAAAAAGTTAAAGAACTAGGATTAATCACAATAGGCTCAAATGCATGGTTGGCAAAAGGGCAAATGCCAAAAAATGGCTCAATTATTTTAGTTCATGGTAATAAAAATGAGCCAAAAGGTGTTGACATTTTTTTAAAACTAATTTATAACCATAAAATCAATAGTTTAAAATCCATCAAAGATTTAAACTACCAAAAAATAAAATAAAGAGTCCCATATTATGAAATAAACTTAAAATATAACATTTTTTACATATTTAAGATATTTCGAAGCCAATATATGGAATAATTTTAAAAAATATATAGGGACATATTATGAACACAAAAACAAATTTGCTTCAAATGGCTATTGCTGATGGATGCAAAACAATAAAAGATTTAGCACTATATATCAAAAAAAATAAATCTCAAAATAGTTCAAATAGTGTAAAGTCTTATTATCAAAACAGTAGCATTAATAATAGAGTAATTGTTAGATTTTAGCACTATTTAGCACATTTTGTGCATCTTTATAGATAGGCTCATCTATAAAACCATACTCTTGGTGCATAAAGCCATTTATACCCTCTTTAGAGTTAGCTTCAAAGGCTTCGATAATCTCTTTTGCTCTATCTATTTCATCTATATTTGGAGCAAAAATCTCATTTGCAATTTTAACTTGTGCTGGTCCCATACACGCTTTTGATTTAAAGCCCAAACTCTTCTCCCACAAGCAAAATTCTCTAAATTCATCAATATTTTTATAATCTTGATACATAAATGAAACAGGTTCAATACCAATAGTTTTGCAATCTATTAAAAATTTACTCAAAATATAGCCAATTGTTGAGTTATTTAACTTTAGCAATGATTGAGGTAAATCTAAATCTGCTAATAAATCTAAAACTCCTAAATTTGCTCTCTCAAATCTACTATCAAGCATCCAAAAACTTAAATCTCTAAAAGCCTCTTTACTTTCAAGAGATATATGCACCTTTTTCTCTTTGGGCAATATTTTTAAAACTTTTTCTATCTCTTCTTGGCTTTTAACCTTTGAAATTCTAATTGCATTAAAGCAAAAATCTTTTAAAAACTCAATCTCTTCTAAACCACCACAATCAAGTGGGTTTACGCGTATTATAATTTCACTTTTAGTTCTTTTTAAATGGCTTAAAAAGTAGGCAATATTAATTAAAGCCTCTTCCTTTTTAGAAGGTGCTATCGCATCTTCTAAATTAAGTGTAACTGCATCGGCATCTAGGGAGTCAAGTCTGTTTAAGTGCTTTAAATTAAGAGGATTTAGCATCATATTAGAGCGATGTAAGCCATTATAAAGCTTAAATCTATGTTGAGGCATAAGAGCTTCTTTTTTCTCTTTTAGTGATAACTTTTTAATATCTTCTAAATTTTTAAAAATCATACTTTATAATTTTAAGCACTTATTGATTTTAATTCATTTTCAACTTTGCCCAGCTTCTCTTTAGCATCATCTAGGGCTTTTTGATTTTGCTCTACAACTTCAGCTGGAGCATTTGCCACAAAGTTTTTATTATTTAACATTCCACTAAGCTTTGCAATCTCTTTTTCTAGCTTTACTTTTTGTTTTGTTAATTTGTCAATAATTGGTTGTAAATCTATATCATCTGTTGAGATGTAGCTCTCTATATTATCACTTACATCAACTACACTATTTTGAGGTTTACTCTCAACAAAGTCAATCTCGTCAACCTTGGCTAACTTGCATATATAAGGCTTTAGAAGCTCTTTGTCAACCTCTTTTGTAAACTTAATGTAAGCTTTATCAATTTTTTTATTCCCCATATCTACAAGAGTTTTACAGCGTCTAAGAGAGACAATTGCTTCAATTGCAAGGCTAAATGTGTTGTCAATTTGGTTGTCAATTTCACCAGCTTTTGGATAAGTTTTTATCATAATTGAGTTCTCTTTGTTAAGCTCACTTCCACTTAACTTTTG
>JAMONW010000144.1 GCA_027066355.1 Campylobacteraceae bacterium | reverse complement strand
GCTTTGGAGTTTTATTAATACTAATTCCAATTCCTTCTCTTATAGGTTTAGTTACTTGGTTTGTTTTTGCAAAAGTTGTTAAGATTTCATCTTTGTCATCATTGGTTGCTTTAATTGCAATTATAGTCAGTAGCTACATAATTTATCCAAGTGGTTTGCCAAATATCTATACTCATGCACCACTACTATTAATTGCATTTATTATTTTTTATAAACATATTCCAAATATAAAAAGACTTATAACAAAACAAGAGGGAAAAGTAGTTTGATTATAAAAATAGAAGAGCTAACTTTTAAAACAATTATTGGGGTGCTTGATTTTGAGAGAGTTACACCTCAAAGGGTAGTGGTTAATTTAAAAGCTAAATATAGTTATAAAGATAGAAATTATATAAATTATGTAGAGTTAAAAGAGTTAATTGTAGCAATTATGCAAGAGCAAAAGTTTGAGCTTTTAGAAGATGCTTTAGAGTTTTTAATTGCTAAAATTACTAAGAAATTTCCTGCAATTAAAAAGTTAAAACTAGAGATTATTAAGCCAGATATTTTAAATGATTGTCAAGTATCACTAAGTAAGAGTTTTGTTAATAAAAAAGTTTAGAGCAGATGGCTTTTAGAAAATATAAAAGCATTTAAGCTTATAGGTAAAATATATACTAAAATTTTTAATTTTTGCTTTTTACCCTACCAACTATCATATATCTCTACAATTTGGTATCCACTATCTCTTTTAACATAGTGATTTGCTCTATTTTTTCTATATTTTTTTCTTACATATCTTTTTTTACTAACTTTGTGATAAGTTCTTTTTTTTGCATATTTTTTCTTTGATTTTATATTTTTATGAGCAAATCTTCTTTTTTTCTTTTCTCTTTTTTTTACATATCTAAAGTTTGAAGCATCTCCATAGACTTTTACTTTTATACCTGTTTTGCTCCATCTCCAAAGCTTAAGGGCAGTTGATTTAGATACTCTAATACAACCATGAGAAGCTGGGTATCCTGGTAGATAACCTTGATGAATTGCTATGCCTTTGTTTGTTAATCTGTGCATATATGGCATTTTTGCACCACCATTTGGCTCAGGATATCTATTTGATATATGAAAACGCTCTTTTTCTAATATTCTAAAATTTCCTCTTGGAGTTGAGTGTCCACTTTTGCCTGAAGATATTGAACCAGAAAATACAACTCTTCCATTCTCTTTAGCATATAATTTTTGTTTAGATAGATCTATTTCAATGCTTTTAGAAGCATATAATAAATTAGTAATTAGTAGAGTTATTGCAATTAAATATATTTTTTTCATCTATTTTTCCCTAAAGTCTATTCTCTTCTGTAATTTTAAAATTATTATACAGTATTATAAGAAAAAGATATAAAAAAATTGCACATCTTAAGAAAAATAGAGAGTTTTTTTAATTTTTTTTTAAGAATAGCTAATAAAGGTTTTAATTTATGGTATAATTTTTAAGAAATATTTAATTTTAAGCGAGATGAAGTTATGAGAATTTTAATTATCGAAGATGAAGTTACATTAAATCAGACACTTAGTGATGGTTTAAAAGAGTTTGGATATCAAAGTGATATTGCAGAGAGTTTAAGTGATGCAAGATATATGATAGATATTAGAAATTATGACCTTATCTTACTTGATTGGATGTTACCAGATGGAAATGGTATTGATTTAATTCCAGAGATTAAATCTAAAAGCTCTAAAACTGCTGTTATTGTATTATCTGCTAGAGATGACAAAGAGAGTGAAATTGCTGCTTTAAAAATTGGAGCAGATGATTATATTAAAAAGCCTTTTGATTTTGAGATATTGCTTATGAGAATTGAGGCAAAACTTAGATTTGGTGGAAGTAATATTATTGAAATGGGTGATTTAATTATTAATCCTGAAGAGGAGAAAATTATCTATAAAGGTGAGAGTGTAGAGCTTAAGGGTAAGCCTTTTGAAGTTTTAACACATCTTGCTATGAGAAATGATCAAATTGTATCAAAAGAGCAACTTCTTGATGCAATTTGGGAAGAGCCAGAACTTGTAACACCTAATGTTATTGAGGTTGCAATTAATCAAATTCGTCAAAAATTAGATAAGCCTCTTGGTATTATGACAGTTGAAACAGTAAGAAGAAGAGGTTATAGATTTTGCTTTTCAGCAGAAGCTTAAGAGTTAATTTTTTATTAAAGCTAATTGTTGCTATGGCAACATTGGTTTTAATTACTTCATTTTCATTATATTTATATATTCGATACAATTCAAATGCACAACTTCAAGCACAAATGAACAAACAAGCAACATATCTTTTAAGTAAATATAGCAATTTAAAAGATACATTGCCAAGTAAAAAAGATATTTTAAAAAATACTTTAGGAATGGATGCAGAGATAAAATATGCTCCATTTATGCACTATAGACCCAGTTTTTTTAGAACAATAAAAAAGGAAAAAAAATTCTATTTGCAAGGATTTTTTCCATACAACTTTAGAAGTCAGAGCTATTTAGTTTTAACAAAAGATGTAACTCAAAATATCTATTTTGAAAATAAGTTGTATAGAGCTATTATGATACTTAACGCAATATCTTTGATTGTAATTATCTTTTATGCTTTCTTTTTATCAAAAATGTTAATTCGTCCAATAAGATATTTTAGTTCAAAAATTGCAAAAATGAGTGAAGATAAGTTGGCTAAATTAGATTTAAAACAGGTGCCTCAAGAGTTTAAACCACTTGGTAATTCTATAAACCAGCTAATTAATAAAATTGAGAATTTTATATTTTATAAAAAAGAGCTTTTTATTGGTGCTGCGCATGAGCTTAAAACTCCACTAGCAGTAATGAAAACAAAGAGCCAAGTTACTTTAATAAAAAGAGATAAGAGTATAGAGAGTTTAACTAAGGCAATAGAGCAAAATGTAAAGTCTATTAATAATTTGAATGCAATTGTTGAGTCTATATTAACTTTTGGTAGGGCTGAGGGTGCTCAATTTGAAGAGGCAAAAGAGATAGATGTTGTAGATTATATAAATGAGATAATTAATGAGTTTGAGATTGTTGCAATTAAAGAGGAGAAGTTTATAATTAAGAGATTTTATATGAAAAAGTTTAATTTAAAAATACAACCAATGTTGCTTAGGCATATAATTCAAAATTTACTTCAAAATGCATTAAAATTTTCTCCTAAGAAGGGTAGGGTGGTTGTATCAATGTTTTTGTGTGATAATAACCTTGTTATTAGGGTAAAAGATAGTGGTATTGGTTTGCCAGATGGTTTTGATTTTTTTGCACCATTTAAAAGAGGCAAAGAGTCTAAAGGCACAGGACTTGGGTTATTTTTGGCAAAGAGTGCTGCTGATTCAATAAATGCACCATTAAATCTTAAGAATCGAGCAAAAGCAGATGGTGCAGTAGCAACTGTGTTAATTCCAATCGTTTAGCTTTTATACACTATTAAAAAATATAGCTAAAAAATGTTATTATCTTTTTTTTATAAAGTTCATTTAAGATTAAATAAGTTATAAGTAGCTACCAAAGTATAAAAATTATAAAAAGGATACAAATGGCACTATTGATAACAGATGAGTGTATAGCATGTGATGCTTGTAGAGAAGAGTGTCCTACAGGCTCAATTGAAGAGAATGACCCAATATATATAATAGACTCAGATAGATGCACAGAGTGTGTTGGCTTTTTTGATGAGCCTCAATGTATTTCGGTATGTCCGGTTGATTGTATTATAACTGATCCAGATAATATTGAGAGTGTAGAAGAGTTAAAGTATAAGTTAAAGCAATTTGAAGAAGAGGCATAAGCTTAATGCCAAAGAGGGTTGCTGTTGTTGATATTGGTTCAAACTCTGCAAGGGTAGTTATTTTTCAAAGAACTAGTAGATTTGGATTTCATTTAATAGCTCAACAAAAAGCAAATGTAAGAATCTCTGAAGGTAGTTTTGAGTGTGCTGGTAAATTGCAAGATTTTGCAATAAAAAGAGCAATTAATGCACTTAAATTATTTAGAGAGATTATAAAAGAGTATAAAGCTAGAAAAATTTTAATTGTAGCAACAGCAGCGGTTAGAAATGCTCCAAATAGATATGAGTTTATTGCAAAAGTAAAGCAAGAAACAGGTTTTAAAATTAAAGTTATTGATGGCAACAAAGAGGCATATTATGGAGGAGTTGCCGTTAAAAATCTTCTTCCTCTACAAAATAGAGATTCTATAAGTGTTGATATTGGTGGTGGTTCTACAGATATATCACTTATTAAAAATTCTAAAGTAATTGATACAATTTCTCTAAATCTAGGAACAATTACGCTAAAAGAGTTGTTTTTTGACAAAAATAGTAGCATAAATGAAGCTATAGAGTTTGTAGATGCTCAGTTAAATAAGATTCCGCAAAACTTTAGGGTAGATTTAGCAGTGGCTATTGGAGGAACACTTCGTGCATTTGCAAAATCTATTATGGATATTAGTGGTTATAGTTATAAAAAAATACATAGTTTTAACTACAATATTGAGGACTACAAAAAACATATAGATAATATTTTAAAAGCTAAAAATAACAAAGAATTAAATAGTCTAAAGATAAAAGAGAATAGATATGACACTATAAAAAGTGGTGTTTTAATTTTTAGTAGGCTTTTGGAAAAACTTGCTATTAATAGCGTAATAACTAGTGGAGTTGGTGTTAGAGAGGGATTATTTTTACATGATATGCTAAGAGGTGTAGGTGGTAAATTCCCTAAAGAGTTAAATCCTAGTATTGTTAGTATAAAAGATAGATTAGATATGTTAAAGATAGCAACAAAGCAAAAAGAGAAGATTGCAAAAGAGCTATACAATAATCTTGAGTCTGAAGTTAGTAGTAATTACTTAAAAGAGCTGTTAGATGCAGTGAAATTAAGTAATATTGGTAAAACTTTGACAATTTATGATGAGCATAAACACTCATATTATATAGCTTCATATGAGTTAAACTGGCAATATACTCATAAAGAGATGCTTTTAATTGCAGCAATTATTCGCTCAAAGGGAGATAAGCTAATATATAAGGCTATAAAAAAAGAGCATAAGGAGTTATTGCCATCTAAAAAAGATTTAAAATGGCTTGGATTAATTTATACAATAAGTGATTTATTATATAGTCATTCTCCAAATAAGCCATTTGAGTTTAGCTACAAAGATAATATTTTAACTATTAAATCACCTTGTTCTTTATCTCTTTTTAAAGAGGAGATAAAGACATTAAAACTGCCTAAGGGGTTAAAAATAGAAGTTTTATCTATCTCCTAGAGGATTATCACTCCTATTTTTGATTTTTTTAGATTCTTCATTGTTTATAGATAAAAACTCTGGTTGAGCAAAGGTGCATTGAACAATAATACACCCTTTACATCCTGGAGAGCATTTGTGTTTTAATTTTCTACACCAATCAGCTTTTCCATCTTTTATAGTTGAGTATTGACATCCCCATCCACTTGCCATTATTAACTCCTAATTATTAATATCTTACTTCAAATTTTTGATTAAATATTATCTCTTCTGAACACTCACCCATCTCAATTGAGTTAACTTCACTTTTTGGTGAACCCTTTTGTAGAGTAGATAATATTTTTGATATATCCATATTTGCATAATTTTTAACAACAACTTCAACTGAACCATCAGATAGATTTTTGATATATCCTATATAGCCCTCTTTATTTAGTGCTTGAGATATATATTTTCTATAATATACTTTTTGAACTTTACCAAAAATTAAAAATTTTATACAATTCACAAAAAAACTCCAAATTTTTAAAATTTATTTAATTTTAACATCTATTTTGGTTAAAGATAGAAATTATTTCAATTTGAGTAGCAAATATATATTTTCCCGCTTTCGCGGGAATTAAAAGTAGTAGAAGAGTCTATTTTTATAGTTTTGGTCCAGCAATTGAGTAGTCAAACTCACTGCCTTTATCATTATATCTATCAAAGTTTTTAATAAACATAGAAGCTAATTCTCTTAATTTTGCATCATAAGCATCTTTATCTTTCCAAGTATTTCTTGGATTTAATATAGAGTTATCAGCCACGCCTTCTAACTCTTTTGGAACTTGTAAATTAAATACATCTAGTGTTTCAAACTCTGCATTATTAATTGAACCATTTAATATGCCATTGATACAAGCTCTGGTATCTTTAATGCTCATTCTTTTCCCAACTCCATACTCTCCACCAGTCCAACCAGTGTTTACAAGATAAACATTTACCCCATGTTCATCTATTTTTTTACCTAAAAGTTTTGCATAATCTGTTGGGTGAAGTGGTAAAAATGCTTCTCCAAAACAAGCACTAAATGTAGCTTGAGGCTCTTTTATGCCCCTTTCAGTTCCTGCAACTTTTGCTGTATATCCACTTAAGAAATAATACATTGCTTGTTCTTTTGTAAGCTTAGATACAGGCGGTAAAACACCAAAAGCATCAGCAGTTAAGAAGATAATATTTTTTGGATGTCCTGCTTGTAGGCTTGGTTCATGGTTTTCAATATGATCAATTGAGTAACTAACACGAGTATTTTCTGTTTTACTT
>JAMONW010000143.1 GCA_027066355.1 Campylobacteraceae bacterium | reverse complement strand
ATATCTATATAGGAAATGTGCTAAGTGATGGTATAACATATTGCCCAAAATGTGGTGCTGAACTTATTAAGAGAGTAGGGTATAAAGTAGTGGAAAATAGATTAATTGATGGGAAGTGCTATAGGTGTGGAGAAGATATTAGTGGAGTTTGGAAATAGTGATACAAGTGATTGGTGATTAGTAAATAGTGATTGGTTGATGGTGTCTATTTGAGCTTTGCTCAAATATTTTTATTTAAAAAATGAAAGCTTGAACTTTGTTCAAGCAATCTATAAACTAATCACTAATAGCTATTTTGCAAAGCAAAATAAAGGAGTTAAAATGAGTATAAGAGTAGCTGAAAATGCTGGAAAGTTTTATCCAGCTACAAAAAGAGAGATTGAAGAGTTAATAAATATTTTTAATGGTGCTTTAGATAGCAAAGCAGATATAAAAGATAAATTAAGTCTAAAGCCAAAAGCTATTATTTCTCCACATGCAGGGTATATTTATAGTGGCTTTAGTGCCAATTTTGCACATAGAGTTTTGGCAAATCGTAAAGTTAAAAGGGTTGTTATAATTGGTCCTAGCCATCATGTATATTTTAAAGGTATAAGTGCTAGTAATTTTGAGTATTATCAAACTCCAATTAAAAATTTAAAAGTAGATTTAGACTATTTAAAAGTTATCTCAACTGATTTTAATATTGGTTTTGTGCCAAAAGCTCATCAATTAGAGCATAGCACAGAAACCCAAATGCCTTTTATTGCACACTATCAAGGTGATGTTGAGGTTATTGAGTTAATTTATGGAGATGTAGATTATAACTATTTAGCAAAACTTATAACTTGGCTTTTAGAAGATAGTTTAACTTCTGTTGTAATTAGCACCGATTTAAGCCATTTTCATACATTAGATAAAGCAAATCTACTCGATGCAATATGCATTCAAGGTATAAAGAAAAAGAGTATCCCCCTACTTGATACAGGCTGTGAAGCGTGTGGAATAGTAGGAGTTAAAGCAATTACTAAAAGCTCTATTGAGTTAAACTTAGAGCCTCTAATCTTAGACTATAGAACAAGTGCAGATATTACAGAAGATAAGTCAAATGTAGTTGGCTATTTAAGTGCAGTTTATATTTAATTTATCAAACTACACTTAATCTAAAGGTTTGGTATGAATATATTTACCACCTAACTTTTTAAAGCACTGCATATCTCTATTTGGTGAGATTGTTGCCAATTTTGCATCTCCCCAATATAGCAGTGTATTTGGAGTTTGAGTTGTAACTCTTTTTACCCTAACACCAGCTCCAGCACAATCTGCTGTAGCAATTGGAGAGTTGTTTTTTTTATAAATTGAGTAGCTATTAACAACTATTTTTTGATTTTCATTTTTTATATCTATACCATTTAATTTCCAACTATATGCCGAAGATGATGCACAAGATTTAGATAGAGGATAGTATTTAAGAACCAAAATATTGGAACTTGGCTTATATGCACAAAGTGTTCCTTCATTAGAAAGAGCTGTTGTGCTTAAATTGGCATTAGTCCCTAAAAGTCTATTAACTTTTGTTGGATATCTATGTGTAGTATTAGCACAATTTGTTAAAAAAAGTATGGCTAAAATTAAGCCAAATGAAATTTTCATAATAGCCTCCTATTTTGTGCTATTAGTTTCTATTTTGTTTTTCTTTGGATTTAAACCTAATTTTATGATTGCTTCTAATCTATCCTCTGTTGGCATACCTTGAACAATATCTAGCACATCTCCATTTGGCTTAAGTGCAATTAAAAATGGAATACCACCTTGCCATCTAGCTCTTTGTGCTACATAATTAATAAAATCTCCTGCCTCTTTGCTTGAAACCATATCATAAGTTATCTTTTTACCAGATTTTTTAAAATCTTCTAAATCTTTTACAGGCTTTTGGAAATAAGCTTTTGCTTGTGGGCTTTTTGCTTTATTATCTAAAAACCACTGAACTTTGCTCATATCAATAGCTTTGCTAGGGTTATTTTTAAACTCTAAAAGCTCTTTATTAGTAACATCTGGTGTTGTTTCAATAGCAATAATTCTTAATTTATCTTTATATTTTTCTTGCATTGCCTCATGATGAGGAATACTTAACAAACAAGGACCACACCAAGTTCCCCAAAACTCAATAAATACAATCTTACCCTCATATGGTGAAACCACCATTCCAGCATCTGTTCCTTTAATAGTAAGCTCTTTCCCATCTACAGTTTTCATCTTAAATATCTCTTTGTTTGCCTCTGCACCAAATAGAAAAATTGATAAAACCATAAAAATTGCAATAATTTTTTTCATTAAAATACCTTTTTTAATTTATTTATCAAATTATAGCATATTTTAGTGTTTTATTTGTGAAGTATAATAATCTTTTATAAAAACATTAAACACCTATTTTTCTAAGAATAGCTTTGCTTCCATCAATTATAAGCATTAGCACAGCACCTAAGAGTAGGGCGCTAATTAGTTCTGCCATTAGTGTAGGTGTATGGTTGTAGTGTGCAATTTGGTGTAAAATTGGGAGTTTATGCATCAAAATTCCACCTGCTACTAAAAGCATTGCAATTACACCTACAATACTTAATATTTTTACAATAATTGGCAATAAACTTGCAAGTTTTAATCCAAATTTTTGTTTAAAAGAGTTCTCTTTTGCAGCTCTTGCAATTGCATAACCAATATCATCAAGTCTTACAATTAATGCTACTAAACCATAAACTCCAATAGTTGCTGCAACTGCAACAAATGAAACAATTATCACCTTTTTTGTTAAATCTATATCTCCAACAGAAGCAAGAGCAATTAGCACAATTTCAATAGATAGAATAAAGTCAGTAATTATTGCAGATTTTATTTTTGCCTTTTCACTTAAATTTTTTTTAGGAGAGTTTTCATTATGAGGAAAAAGCCAACCCCATATGCCATGCGCACCTTCATAAGAGAGAAATGCAGCACCCAAAAGCAAAATAGGTGCAATAGCCTTAGGAAAATAGAAACTAAGTGCCAACATAAGAGGCACAATTATAATTTTATTTATAAATGAACCTTTTGTAATTGCCCAAAGCACTGGTAACTCTCTTGATGGAGGAAAGGTAGAAGCTTTTGCAGCATTTACTGCCAAATCATCACCCAAAACTCCCGCTGTTTGGGTAGTAGCATGTTTTGCTTGGGCTGCTACATCATCCATTAGCATTGAAATATCATCTAAAAGTGCAAAAAATCCTGAAGCCATAAATATATACCTTTTTTATTGACATAATAGCAAAAAAAGTTTAGCATCTGCTATTTAATTATGTTATAATCACTCTCTTAATTTCAATTTTCTAGGGTTTTGCTATGGTATCTGCAGCAATTGATTTTGGAACTACAAACTCTGTAATTGCTTATGTCAAAGATAATAAAATCAAAATGGTTCCACTTAATGGGAGGTTACTTGAGAGTAAAAGTGTGCTTTTTTATGACTTTGAAGAGAGAAGTTTTAGTGTAGGGCAAGAGGCTATTAATGCTTTACAAGCTGGAGAGATTGGAAGATTTTTTGTGGCATTAAAGTCATTTTTGGGAACAAAAGAGGAGATTGAAACAACTCTACAAGGTAAAACATATACAATTAGCCAATTAATAGCTATTATACTTAAGAGCTTTAAAAGAGTATTAGAAAATGAGGCAAAAGAGAGTATAAATAGAGTTGTTTTAGGGCGCCCTGTAAACTTTAATGATAACTCAAAAGAGCTTGATAAGTTGGCTCAATTAAGATTAGAAAGTGCAGCTAAATTAGCCGGTTTTAAAGAGGTAATATTCGAGTATGAACCAATTGCAGCAGCACTAACATACACTAAAGATATCAAAAAAAAGCAAAAGATATTAATTGCAGATATTGGAGGGGGAACTACTGATTATACAGTAGTTGAAATTAATGGCAATAAAAAAAATATACTCTCTACAAGTGGTGTATATATTGGTGGAAATAGCTTTGATAAAAAGATTATACAAAATTATGTTTCATACTATTTAGGCAAAGATAGCAAATATGTAAATATGGGTAAAACTCTTAGTGTTGATAGTAGATTTTATGCTGATTTATCTGAGTATCATAAGTTTCAAACCATGTATGATGTAGAGATTATTAATAGCATTAAAAAGTTACACTCTATGTCTAAAGAGAAAGATAAGATACAAAGGCTAATAGAGCTAATTGAACAGAGGCTATATTTTGACTTCATAGAAGCAATTAGTGGTGCCAAAATAGAGCTTTCTAAAATAGATTTAGCAACAATTGATATGAGTTTTTTTACAAATCCATTTAGTTTAAATTTAAGCAAAGAGCAGTTTAATAACTCTATTAATTTTGAATTAAAAGAGATAGAAAAAGCAATGCAAGAGGCACTAAAGAGAGCAAATTCATCATATAGCGATATTGATAGAGTCTTTTTAACAGGAGGCTCAACCTTAACACCAGCAGTTAGGGCAATATATTATAGATATTTTGATGAGAGTAAAATAGAGTATTCCAATGCTTTTTCTAGTGTTGGCTATGGATTGGCTTTAAAAGCAAAAGAGATATTTTAAGAATTTTTAAAATATGCAGGTATAATACACTTAAAAAAGGTTATTAATGGATTTTAGCTCAATTGAAACATGGGGATATTTAGCAATTGCATTTTTTAGTTTTGGAGGCTCATTTTTAATTGTAGCAACTGCTGGAGTTTTTGCATATTTAGGAAAAATCGATTTAACTACTGCAATGGTAGTTGCAATTATTTTTAACTTTTTGGGTGATAATTTTTTATTTTATCTTGGGCGTTACCAAAAAAAGGATATTCAAAAGTATCTTAAAAAATATAGAAGAAAATTAGCCATTACAACTCTTTTAATGCGTAAATATGGCAATTTGGCTGTATTTATTCAAAAATTTATTTATGGGGTAAAAACTCTTATTCCAATTGTTATGGGGCTTGGAAAGTATGATTTTAAAAAGTTTATATTTTTAAACTTTTTTGCCTCAATTATTTTTGTTCTAACAATTGGACTTAGTGCATACTACTTTAGCGATGCAATAATTGCAATATTTAATTATATTAAAAATAAACCATACCTTGCACCACTTGCGCTAATTATAATAGGTGGTGGAATTTGGCAATATTTAAAGGTTGTTGAAAAGAGATGAGATACAATAAAATTAGCTCATTTGTAGTTATGGATTTAGTAAAAGAGGCGCAAAAATATAGCGATACAATTCATTTTGAAATTGGGCAACCCGATTTAGCACCATCACCAAAAGTGCAAGAGGCAATGCAAAGAGCAATTACTAAAGAAGAGTTTGGTTACACAGAAACTTTAGGACTTTTAGAGTTAAGAGAAAAGATTGCTATGCACTATAAAAGGGATTATAATTTAGAGATTGACCCAAATTTAATTTTAATAACTCCTGGAACTAGCAATGCCTTTTTAATTGCATATTTGCTTACGCTAGAGAGTGGCGATACTCTTGGAATAAGTGATCCGGGGTATCCTTGTTATAAAAATTTTGGTGTTATGGTAGATGCAAAAGTTGAAGCAATTGGTGTTGATAGTAGCACAAATTTTGAAATAACACCAAAGCACCTAGAGGGTAGAGACTTAAAGGCTTTGCATATATCAAGCCCATCTAATCCAACAGGCAATTTATATAGCAATGAGAGTTTGCAAAATTTAATTGAGTATTGCGATAGTGAGGGGATTAGCTTTATCTCAGATGAACTGTATCATGGTTTAGTGTATGACAAAGAGGCAAAAAGTGCGCTAAATTTTAGCAAAAATGCAATTGTAATTAATGGATTTTCAAAATATTTTTGTATGCCTGGACTAAGACTTGGATGGATGATTTTGCCAGAGCATTTAATAAAAGCTGCTGAGAGAATTGCACAAAACCTATACTTAAGCGCCCCAACTCTTAGCCAATATGGGGCATTAGAGGCTTTTGATTATGACTATTTAGTAAAGGTTAAGCAAATATTCAAAGAACGCCGAGACTATCTATATAGCGA
>JAMONW010000142.1 GCA_027066355.1 Campylobacteraceae bacterium | reverse complement strand
AAAAATGGAAAGAGGCGAAGAGTTACCAGCAAAACCAGGTGAGCCTAAAAAAACAACTGGTGATTTTATTGTTGATGAAAAAAATAAACAAATTACTCTAACTGAACAAGGCTTACAAAAAGCAGAAGACCTATTTGGAGTAGGTAATTTATATAGCTTAGAAAATGCTATCTTAACACACCACCTTGACCAAGCACTTAAAGCCAACTATCTATTTGAAAAAGATGTTGACTATGTAGTTAGAGATGGAGAGATTTTAATAGTAGATGAATTTACTGGGCGTATAAGTGAAGGTAGAAGATATAGTGAAGGACTACACCAAGCATTAGAGGCAAAAGAGGGTGTAGAGATTAAAGAAGAATCACAAACCCTAGCAGAAGTAACATACCAAAACTACTTTAGAATGTATGATAAACTTGCAGGAATGACAGGAACTGCACAAACAGAAGCTACTGAATTTAGCGAAATTTATGGTTTAGAAGTTATCTCAATTCCTACAAACCTGCCAGTTGCAAGAATTGATAAAAATGACTTAATCTTTAATACCGAAGAGGAAAAATTAGATGCAGTTGTAGCAAGAGTAAAAGAGCTTCACTCAAAAGGACAACCAATTCTTATAGGAACTGCCTCTATTGAAAAGAGTGAATTAATTCATGAAAGATTAAAAAAAGAGAAAATCCCTCACAATGTTTTAAATGCAAAAAACCATGAGCAAGAGGCAGAAATTATCAAAAATGCAGGTGAAAAAGGTGCAGTTACAGTTGCTACAAATATGGCTGGTCGTGGGGTTGATATTAAACTTAGCGATGAAGTAAAAGAGCTTGGAGGATTAGTAATTTTAGGAACAGAGCGCCACGAATCACGCCGTATTGACAACCAGCTTCGTGGTCGTTCAGGTCGTCAGGGCGATCCTGGAGAGAGCCAATTCTTTTTAAGTTTAGATGATAACCTTTTAAGAATTTTTGGTGGTGATAAAATTAGAAATATTATGAATAAAATTGGTGTTAAAAAAGGTGAATTTATTGACTCTAAATTAGTTACAAGAAGTGTAGAGAGCGCTCAAAAGAAAGTAGAATCTTTACATTATGAGTCAAGAAAACACCTATTAGAGTATGATGATGTTGCAAATTTCCAAAGAAAGGCAATATATCAATTTAGAGATCAATTAATTAATCCAGAGTATGATATTGCTGCTAAAATTAAAGAAAATAGAGAAGAGGTAGTTGGATATTTACTTGAAGAGTGTGATATTGTAGATGGCTTACCAAGTGAAGATTTTGATTTAGAGTGTTTTATAAAAGAGTTAGCTGAAGTAACAGGAATTGAACTTCCAAAAGATATTTTAGAGCAAAAAGAGCCAAATGAGATAAAAGAGCAAGTTTTAGAGATTTTAGAGCAAATTTATGAAGAGAAGATGAGTGTATTTGACCCAACTCAAAGAGCAGAAGTAGAAAAGCTAATCTATCTTCAAACGCTAGATAATTTATGGCGCGACCACTTATATGAAATGGATACTCTAAAAACTGGTATTGGGCTTAGAGGATACAATCAAAAAGACCCATTAATTGAGTATAAACAAGAGAGCTTTAACCTATTTAATGATTTAATTAAAAAGATAAAAATAGAATCTGTTAAATTTATTCATAGAGTAGAGTTTAATTTTGAAGAGCCTCAAGAACAAGAGAGTATTGCACAAGAAGCTCAAATAGAAGAGAATAGTGAAGATAGCGAAGAGAAAAGCAAAAAAGAGCCATCAGTTGGTGGCAAAAAACCAAAAAGAAATGATCCTTGCCCTTGCGGAAGTGGGAAAAAATATAAAGAGTGTTGTGGTAAAAGCGGACCTAAAAAAGGATTACTAGCTTAATGAACCCAGCAAATAGTCGTAAATTTGTAGCAAAATTTATTAAACATTACCTAAAGTATGATAAAGAGAATCCATTTATCTTTATCTCTGCAATGTTAGCCTTGCTTGGTATTGCAATGGGTGTAATGGTTTTAATGATTGGTATTGGTGTAACTAACGGAACACACAAAGAGTTTAAAAAACGACTATTTATTATGAACTATCCATTAACTATAATCTCTTATGACAACAAAGGTATCTCACTAGATGCTCTAAATATCATTGAGCAGAAATTTCCAAATATTAAAATTAGTCCATACTATACAACTCAAGTTATTGCAAAAGCAGCAGATAGTGTCCAAGGGACTATTCTTTATGGAGTTGATTTTAATAAAGAGGCTCAAATAAATACAGTATTTAAAAAAGCTTATAAAAATTTAGACAAAAATGTATCAAAATATAGTGTAATTATTGGCGATGACCTTTTGCGTTCATTAGAGCTAAAAAAAGGGGAAAAACTTACACTATTTTTTTCAGAGCAACAAGCAGCAGGTTTTGGAACAATGCCTTTACAAAAGAGATTTAAAATAGTTAGCACCTTTAATTCAGGTCTTAGTGCTTATGATAAAGGTATTGTTTATACTACTCATAAAGCATTTGAAAAAATATTAAAAAAAGAGCCAAACCACTATGATGGAGCTCATATTTATACAGATAAACCTATGCAACTTATTGACAAAATAAAGCCTTATCTTCCAACAAATGCTGCAATAGAGGGTTGGTGGCAACAAAATGGAGGATTTTTCCAAGCTATGCAAATGGAGAAAAAGGCTCTATTTTTAGTATTGCTGTTAATAATTTTGGTTGCCTCACTTAATATAATCTCATCACTCTTAATGACTGTTATGAGTAGAAGAACTGAAATAGCATTAATGAAAACGCTAGGTGCTACATCTAAAGAGATTAGTAAAATATTTTTTTATCTTGGATTAATAATTGGTTTTTTAGGTATAGTTTTAGGAACTCTACTAGGCTTATTTGGCATTTGGCTATTAACAACATATAATATTATTTCACTACCAGCAGATATTTACACAACCTCTAAATTACCTATTGATTTACCAATGAGTGATTATCTAACAATAATTACAGGAACATCTATAATTGTTTTAATATCGGCTATTTATCCAGCTATAAAAGCTTCAAAAACAGATGCTTTAACAATTTTGAGAAATGAGTAATGAAAAGAGTTTTATTAACTTTTATTGCAACTTTTATTACAACTATTTTAGTAATTGCTATATATTTTTTAATGCTTATTAAAACTAAGCAAAATATATATTTGCCAAAAGATAATAATAACTCGATATATAGTGTTGCAGTAGTTAATTACCTTAAAAAAAATGGATATAGTGTTGGTTATTTAGATGAGCTATTTTTAAAGCAATTTACCAAACCTCAAGCAGGTTGGATTTATATAAACAAAAAAAAGCTTCCTAGATATAAATTTTTACTTCAAGTTGGTTCTTACGCAAATCACTATACACCAATAACAATTATTCCAGGTGAAACAACATACTATGTTTTAAGAGCTTTAAAGAAAAAATTAAATCTAAACTTAATGAAACTTGAACTCAACTACAATAAATTAGCACCCTTTAAAGAGGGGAATTTTCTTGCAAATACATACAATATTCCAATTTACTTTAAAGAAAAAGATGTAATTAAATTTCTTATAAACAGTAGCCTAAAAGAGTATAAAAAGATATCTTATAAATATTACAACGACTATAATCCAAAAATTTGGAATAAACTATTAACTATAGCATCTATTGTGCAAAAAGAGGCAGCAAACAAAAATGAGATGCCAATAATAGCTTCTGTAATATACAATAGGCTTAATAAAAAAATGCGACTTCAAATGGATGGAACACTAAATTATGGAATATATTCACACAAAAAAATTACTCCTTTAAGAATAAAAAATGATACTACAACTTACAATACATATAAACATAGAGGTTTACCTAAATACCCTGTTTGTAATGTATCTAAAGACTCTATTTTAGCAGCAATTAATCCTACAAAAAGTGAATATCTATACTTTATGAAAAACTCTAAAGGAAGACATAATTTTTCAAAAGATTATAAAAAACATATTAAAAATATTAAAAAAAGAAAAGAAGAGTTAAAGGGTTATCAAATCAAGTGAGTTTAAATCAAAAAGTAATAAATTATCATCTCTTTTTCTATAGAACTCTTGGCTAAATCCACTCTTAGAAAAGAGTGCAAACTTATCTACTTTTAAATTTGAATTTTGAGCTTTATGTTTTAGTTTTAGTAATTCACCATGTGTAATTGGTCTATTTTTGTATTTGCACTCTCCTAAAATATATTTGCCACTACTAGTTTTACAATATAAATCAAACTCACTATTAACATCCCAAAAAGAAGCAACCTCAATAAGCTTATCACTTTTTTTATAATACTCATTTAAAATTTCTAAAGATAACTGCTCATATACTAAAGATGATAATTTATAACCCCATTTTTCATAACTTGAAATTACGCTATTTATAAAATCTTTTTTCTCTCTATGTGGCTCAACAAAATAAAACCAAAATCTATAAAATGGTTTAGTAAAATATAGTTTTGGCTCTATATCATAATATTTTAACTCTTTTTTTAATTTTTGTTTACTATACTCTTTTAAAGGGGCTTCTCTTGAATTAACTAAATATAAAATATCATTATCTATTAACTCATTTATTAAATCAATTCCAAGCTCTTGGCTAATTCTAAGGCGTTTAAAAAGTGAATACATCTTTGCATCACTCTTTGATAGTTTAATCAAAACTCTTCTAAAAGGTTCATCTAAAATAAAAAATGGAAAAAATGATGTAGCAGTATTATCTTGTAAAAATATAGCTATAGCACTACTTATGCTATTAAATAAATTTAATTCAATATCCTCAACTCCTCCAAAAACAGAGAAATAATCAACTCTTTGTTCTTTTAATAGATATGGATACTTTTTTGAAAATTTATTAAATATAGTTTTTATATTTGTGCCTATTTCTTATTTTTTAAACTACTTATATATTTTGCAAGTGCTTTTATATCATCTTGACTTAAACTCTTTACTTGTCCTTTCATTAAGCCACCATAATTTCCGCTATGAGCATTTCTTATACCTTCTTTATACTCTAAAAGTGCTTTTTCAATTTTTTTTGCATCCCAATTTGCAATAACATCAGAAATTCCAAGAGCTTTTTTTTCTGCTTTTTCACCATGACAATTTGCACATTTTTTATATAATACTTCAACATTACTTGATGCATAAGAAGCTGTTACAAAAAAAGTGCTTAGCAATATTGATAATAATTTTTTTGTTTTCATTGTAGCCTCCATTATTTTAATCATATTATAACAAAATCAAGTGAATTTAAAGTGAAATTTGAGGATAGAAGAGAATTCAAAGCAGAGATTAAACTCTACTTTGTAAATGATAATTACTTACCAAATTTATCAGCGATTGCTTTAATATCAGCATCTGAAAGATTTGCAACTTGACCTTTCATAACGCCTTTCATAGCACCACCGTAAGATCCATCTTTGTAACCTTTAAGAGCTTTTGCGAAATCAGCTTTGCTTAAGTTAGCAGGAACTTTATCTTTTGCCATAGTATTTTTCTCAAATTTAGCTCCATGACAAGCTACACATGCAGCAGTGCTTGGCGCAGCAGCTGTAGCAGCAGTAGCGTTAGCCTCAGTTTTGTTAGCATCTGCTTTAGCAGCAGTAGCATTTGCTTCAGCAGCAAAGATAGCAGCAGTAGCAAAAATTAGTGTTAATGCAATTTTTTTCATTATATCTCCTTGTTTAAATTTGCAAGGTTATTATAACATTTAAAATGTGAAAATAAAGTGAATTCTTCAACTTATTTTAATTTTTTTGTAACTTCGTAACGCTTCCAGTATCTATCTAGCATCTTCTTTAGCTCACTATCACTTAATTTAATTGGATTTGGAGTTTTATGTTCTGCCAAAAACCACTCATCCATCACAGATGTCATAGATGCAGGATTTTTGCAATAGTAAAAAAGTGCAGTTTTAAAACTCTTTTCACCACCATATACAAGTAGTGCGCTCATATAAGTTTGTCTTAAGCTTACATTCTCTTTTGTATGACACTTTACACAACTTGCTTCAAAATCACTAAAGAGTAAATTTGTAAAAATATAAAATATAAAAATTAATCTTCCCATTTAATTGTTACCTTTGTTCCTATATTCTCTTTTGAGTATATATCTATTTTAAAATTGTAAATTTTTGCAATATTTTGAACAATATTAAGTCCAATGCCAAAACCACCCTCAACACTATTAAATCTTCTATATCTTTGAAAAATCTCTTTTAAATTATCTTTTTTAATGCCAATTCCACTATCTTCAATTATAAGTTCTTTGTTTTTTAATATAATATTAATACTTCCATTTAGTTTATTATATTTTATCGCATTAGATATTATATTATCAACCAATCGAACAATAAGTTTCCTGTCTGCATTTATTGTTACATCTTCTAAATATAACTTACTCTTAATATTTTTTGCTTCCATATGCAAAGCAAAATACTCTACTCTCTCTTCTATTAATTTTTTCATATATATCAATTCATCTTTATAATTTGATACATTACAAAGTGTTAAATATCTTAAATCTTTATATATATTTTCTAATGTTCTTGATGCTATTTTAATTCTTTTAATATACTTAACTCTTTTTTCTTCATTTTTTGCACTCTCTAGCA
>JAMONW010000141.1 GCA_027066355.1 Campylobacteraceae bacterium | reverse complement strand
AATTTGTTTTAAATTTATCTTTCCACTCCATTGAATTTGGCATTGAAACTGAAACAATAAATATTATTAATATCCATAAACCAATATATTCTTTTGTTCCAAATATTTTAGACCAATGCCCACTCCCAGGTAATATTAGCTCTCCATTAAACATCGCTTTTAGCACTTTTTTTGCATCGCTAAAGTTTTTTGCTCTAAAAAATACCCAAGCAATATTTATAAAATTAAATGTTATAAACCAAGCCAGAATTGTAGGTAGTTTTATTTTCAATTTTTGCCACATTCTGTGAATAATTAAAGCTATTCCATGCATAACACCCCACAAAACAAATGTCCAACCAGCCCCATGCCATATTCCACCAAGTAAAAATGTTATAAATAGATTGAAGTATGTTCTTATCTCTCCTCTTCTATTGCCACCAAGTGGAATATAGATATAATCTCTTAAAAAGCGAGAGAGTGTAATATGCCATCTACGCCAAAAATCCTGAATAGATGTAGCTTTATATGGTGAGTCAAAGTTATTTGGAAGCTCTATGTTAAATAATAAAGCTGCACCTATTGCCATATCTGTATATCCACTAAAATCATAATAGAGTTGAAATGTATAACTAAGTGATGTTACCCATCCATCTAACATACTTAAATGTTTTGCTACATCAAAACCTTGAGTTGCCCACTGTGCAAAAGTATCAGCAATTATAACTTTTTTAAATAAACCCATTGAAAATATAAATATGCCAAGTGCTATATTGTAGTAATCTCTTACTTTGTTTTTTAGCTTAGCAAATTGAGGCATCATTTCGCTATGATGAACAATTGGACCAGCTATTAATTGAGGGAAAAATGTAACGAAAAGTGCATAATTTAAAAAATCATACTCTTTTGTTTCACCACGATAACTATCTACTAGATAAGCAATTTGCTGGAAGGTAAAAAAACTAATTGCAAGTGGTAGAGCCAAATGTAAAAGTTTTATATTTGAATGAAGTAAAAAATTTACATTGCTAATAAAAAAGTCCATATATTTATAGTATCCAAGCAGTGCTAAGTTAAATACAATTCCAAAAGTTAATAACTTCTTTTTAGATATTTTTTTAAGCCTTTTTGGAGTTGATAACTCTCTCCCAACAGAGTAATTTATCAACATAGATATTAAAATTAGAGGCAGATACTTTATATTCCACCAAGAGTAAAAAAATAGTGAAGCCAAAACCATAAAAGCTTTACTCGCCTCAGTTAAGTGTTTTTTATTTAGATAGAAATATATAAAAAAAGTTATAGGTAAAAATAGAAATATAAATTGATATGAGTTAAAAAGCAAACTTAATCCTATATTTTTTTAAAATTATACCCTTATTTCTATAAAAGTGTTTTTATTTGTATTCTACTAAAGAGCAATTGCAATGTTTACATCTACTATTTATTGTTTCATCTTCATTTACTATTTTATTGCATTTTTTGCAGTAGTAAATTTTTGGTTCTTTTAGAAAAAAATAGATATATAACGCTAATATAATAGCTATAACTAATAAAATGACTCCTTTAGTAAAAGAGGGATTTAACAAACCATATTTTATTGGAATAGGAATACCTATAAAATTAAATAGTGCATATATTGTAATTAGAGAAATTGTTATTTTGAGTTTAAACTTCTTCATAAAGTTTTTGTAATATTAAATAAAAAAAGAGTTTTAGGCAAAGGTGCCTAAAATAGATAATACTTTGGTATTATACTCTCTCTATAATTGCCATTTCAGCTGCATCGCCACGGCGAACTCTAGTTTTGATAATTCTTGTATATCCACCATTTCTATCTTTATATTCTGGTGCAATCTCTTCAACTAGAGCTTTTGTGCTTTCTTTGCATTGTAATTGTGCAAAGATTGCTCTATGAGCATTAAAATCACCTTTTAATGCTTTTGTAATTAATTTTTCATAATATTTTCTAAGCTCTTTTGCTTTTGGTAAAGTTGTCTCAATTCTACCCTCTTTAGTTAGCGCAATTGCTAAGTTTTTAAGAAGTGCAGCTCTATGTTGAGACTTTCTACCAAGCTTACGATATCCATGTCTATGTCTCATAATAGTCCTTTATTCGTTATCTTTTAGTTGTTTAATTTTCTCAATTAGATCAGCTCTTAATTTACCATCTAATTTATAATCTGCACCAAATCCATGAGATTCTAAAGTGCTCATAATCTCATCAAGAGATTTTTTACCAAGGTTTTTAATAGATTTAATCTCATTTTCACCCATTAATACAAGTTCACCGATATATTTAATACCAGCTCTCTCTAAAGAGTTAGAACTTCTAGCTCCAAAACCTAGCATATCTACAGGAATTAGTAAAGTTTTTAAAGCACTTTCACTCTTACCTTTAGTTTTTGTAGCTTCTAAATCAATATCAAATACTTTACCAAATACATTTAGTTGTTTATTCATTGTTTCAAGTGCATTACCAAAAGCATCTCTTGGAGATAGTTGTCCATCTGTTTCAATATCAAAAACTATCTTTTCATAGTTTGGATTATCTCCAACTAAGATATTCTCAATCTTATAGTTTGCTTTACTAACTGGTGTAAAGAAAGCATCTAGTGCAATTGCTTCACTATCAATGCTATCTCTTAAATCTTCACTTGGAACATATCCAATACCTTTTGCAATTTCAATTACAAAATTTAGTTCAGCATCTTTATTTAATGTTGCTAAAGTAACATCTTTGTTAATAACCTCTACTTGGTCATTCTCTAAATCTGATGCTTTAATCTCTTTTGGACCCTTAAAGCTATATTTAACAACTGCACGGTCAAGTTCATCTTTAATTTTGAATCTAATACTCTTTAAGTTGATAATAAATACTGCAATATCCTCTTTCATACCACGAACTGAATCAAATTCATGTAATACACCATCAATTTTTAAAGATATTGGCGCATAACCCACAGAACTACCTAAAATAAGGCGTCTTAGTGGATGTGCAAGTGTTACAGCATAACCAGTTTCAAAAGGCCAAGCACTAATTTGTGCAGCATTTTTACCAGTTTCAACTATATCAACTTCACCTGGAATATGTGGCTCTGTTTTTATACTTTTCATATTTAAGCCTTTTAGCTATTATTTAGAGTAAAGCTCAACGATAAAGCGCTCTTCTACTGGAATTTTAACCTCTTCTCTCTCTGGAACTCTTGTAAAGATTCCTGCTAATTTAGCTTGATCTACATCTACCCACTCAACAATACCAGTTTGGTTTGTAAGCTCCATAGATCTAACAATTTGAGGATTTGCTTTACTTTTTTCTCTTACCTCAATTTTTTGACCAGCTTTAACTCTGTATGAAGGAATATCAACTCTTTTACCATCAACTAAAATATGTCCATGGTTTACAAGTTGTCTTGCAAATGCTCTAGTAGTTGCAAAACCAAGTCTATAAACTACATTATCAAGTCTTTGCTCTAATAGTTGAATTAATAATTCCCCTGTGTTACCCTCTTTTCTTGCAGCCTCTTTAAATAGCGCTCTAAACTGTTTTTCACTAACGCCATACATAAATTTAGCTTTTTGCTTTTCACGAAGTTGCATACCATATTCACTAATCTTACTGCGACGCTGACCATGTTGACCTGGAGCATAAGGACGCTTTTCTAAGGCACTCTTACCTGCTAATCTTCTTTCGCCCTTTAGTGCTAAATCAACGCCAAGTCTTCTCTCGAGTTTCTCTTTTGGACCTCTATATCTTGCCATTTAATTACCTTTATATCTATAATTCTTTAAATTTACGCGATTACACACGACGCTTTTTAGGAGGACGACAACCATTATGTGGTAGTGGTGTAATATCTTTAAATGATACAACACGAATACCTTCAATTGCTCCTACACTTTTAACAGCAGTTTCCCTACCAGAACCAGGACCTTGAACTTTAATTCCTACCTCTTTAAGACCATACTCTTTAGCTTTAGTCATAGCATCTTCTACTGCTTGTTGTGCAGCATATGGAGTTGACTTTTTGCTACCTTTAAAGCCTAGGCTACCAGCACTGCTCCATGCTAGAACATTACCCATCTCATCAGTAACAGTAATTACTGTATTATTAAATGTTGCAGCGATATAAACAACACCTTTTGCAACTTGCTTTTTAACTTTTCTTTTTGCCATTTTACTTAACTCCTAATTATGCTGAACCAACAGTTTTACGCTTACCTTTTCTTGTGCGCGCATTTGTTTTAGTCTTTTGACCACGAACTGGAAGACCACGTCTGTGTCTTAAACCACGATAGTTACCTAAATCCATAAGAGTTTTAATATCAAGCATTACATTTTTACGAAGATCTCCCTCAACAATGTAATTATCTTGAATCTCTTTACGAATGGTTGCTGCTTCTGCATCACTTAATTCGTGAACTCTTTTGTCGTAACTAATACCTGTTGCATCTAAAATCTTTCTTGAAGTATGTAAACCAATACCATAAATGTATGTTAATGCATACTCCATTCTTTTACTTTTTGGTAAATCAACCCCTGCAATACGAGCCATACTTATCCTTGTCTCTGTTTATGTTTAGGATTTTTACAAATCACTCTAATTACGCCTTTGCGTTTAATGATTTTACAATCATCACACATCTTCTTAACCGATGGTCTTACTTTCATAATTTTCTCCTTTTACTAGAGTAAAGCTCTAGTAAAATTCCTCTCACTGAAGCTTTGCCCTTGGCAAGAGAGCAAAACAAGTTTGCTCTAATATCTGCACTAGACTAAAGCTTAGTAAAATTCCTCCTACTTGTGCTTTGCCCTTGGTAAGAGAGCGAATAAATTCGCTCTAATCTCTTATTTTACTGCACCTAATTTTTGCGTGGTAAAAGCGAGTTTTAGCCTTACCAGCCCTTATATAATCGGTGCGAACTATATAAAAGCTCTTCACGCAGATTCCTCAAAACCCAAGTTTTGGGGCGCTTATTATATAAAAAAAATACTTACAAAAAGATAAACTTGTAACAAATATACGCATTTTTTTATTTGAGATTACATTTTTTATAAAAAAAAATATATTTATTGATATAATACATAATATATTACTAAAAGGTAAGAGATGGTTTTTAAGTATTTTATATTTTTTGCTTTAATTGCTCTATTTATATTTTTTGCAGTTAAATATACTATTGGTTGGAAAAAAATTTTAGAAAATATTCTTCCGTTTATTGTTGTAGAGAAACAGAAAGCATCTATTATTGATAACAGATTAGGTAATGAAAAATTCTCTCTATTTGGATTAGGTATTTTTAAAGATAGAGTAGTTTATGAGGGGATACATTTCTATATTCCTCTAATTGAAACAGTAGTTACAACAGTATCACTAAAAGAGCAAATTGTTAATCCTCCATCTCAAAAAGTTATTACAATAGATAAAGTTAATATAGAAGTTGATTTAATAGGTTTTTTTAAAATTAAAGACCCAATGAAAGCAATATTCGAAATTGAAAAGTATGATAAATCATTAGAAACTTTAATTATTGGTAAAACAAATGAGATTTTAGGATTAATGAAATTTGATGAAATTCAATCTAATCAAAATAAAATTGGTGAAGAGATAAAAAAAGAGGTTCAAGAGGATGCAAAAAGATGGGGATTAGAATTAGTTAAAATTGATTTTGAAAATATCTCATATCCTCAAACTATGAAAGAGGCAATGGAAAAAGAGGAGATTGCCAAAAAGAATGCAAATGCTAAAATTATAGAAGCTGAAGGACAGCATAAAGTTCTTGAACTTCAAGCTGATAGTGAGAAAATTTTAATAGAGAAAAAAGCCCTAGCACTACATAAAGCAATTAAAGAGTTTAAAGAGATTATGCCAAATATAGAAGATGAAAAAATTATGCAGTTTTTAACTTCAAATGCTCATATTGATTCAATTAAAAGCATATCTAAATCAGATGGAACTAAATTTGTTCTTTACCCAACAGACAGTGGGCAACCTATGGATAAATTAGTATCAAGCGAATATTTAAGCGGAGATAAAAAAGGATAATTTTATTTAAAAATTATTAAATGGACAAATTAATGTCCATTTGTAGAGTGTTGGCTATTATTGCAATTCTCTTTTGCTAAAAGATACCCAATATAAGCACCTATTAAACCAGCTAAAACTGCACACAATGAAATTTCTGATAATATATTTAACATAACTACTCTCCTATAATTTTAAATTCAACTCGTCTATTTTTAGCTTTATTTTTAGCACTTGTATTTGGCACTAAAGGTTTGCTCTCACCATAACCTTTTGTAGTTAGGTTATCTCCATTTATACCAAATTTAATTAAAGCTTTTTTAACCATATCTACACGCTCTTGAGATAGTTTTTGGTTATATTCTGCACTGCCATCACTATCTGTATGACCACCAATCTCTAATTTTGCATCTGGATATTTTTTAAGTATAATAGCTATTTTTTGAATAGTTTTTATGCCCTCAGGAGTAATAGTAGAGCTATCAACCTCAAATTTAATATGCTCAATTTTTAAAATTTCACTAATTTCACCTACTGCCTTTTTAGCCTCTTCTTTTACTTTTGTTGTTTGTAATTTACTTTGTGGCAATGATCTTGGGTCAAGAGGGTTAGTTCCAGCTCTTTTTTCATCAATATTGCTTACGCCATCACCATCGCT
>JAMONW010000140.1 GCA_027066355.1 Campylobacteraceae bacterium | reverse complement strand
TATATCGTATTAATGCTCTATCTCGTTCACTAGAAGAGGGCTTTACTAAAGCATCTTTGGCTTTTAAAATGATAGGTGGAATACGCTTTTATGAGAGAGCAGAAATTAAAGATATTGTTAGTTATTTGCGCCTTATTAGCAATAGTGATGACGACTTTTCACTCCTTAGAGTTATTAATAAACCAAAAAGAGGTATTGGAGCAAAATCTATAGAGAAGATTAAGCTTTTTGCAGAATCTAAGGGTGTTTCAATTTTTAATGCTATATCAAATGCTACTAATGAGGAGTTAAGTTCTTTACTTAGCAAAAAAGCCATAGCTTCTTTAAAAGAGTTTATAGATACTATCAAATTGCTACAAGATGAAAAAAATAATTTAGCAGAGTTAATTAACCTATTTGATACACATACAGGATTAAGAGAGTATTATGCATCAATGATTGATGGCTTTGATAGAGTATTAAATATTGATGAATTTTATGGATACTTTAGAGATGCTATTATAAAAGATGAAGAGTTAAGTTTAGAGCAATTTTTAGCTGATATTACTTTACAAAGCGACCAAGACCAAGTAGATAGCCAAGCTGTAAATATTATGAGCGTTCATGCAAGTAAAGGGCTTGAGTTTGAGTATTTATATGTTATTGGAATGGAGGAGGAGTTCTTTCCAATGGTAACTGAAACAACCGATATGGAAGAGGAGCGCAGACTTGCATATGTGGCATTTACAAGAGCCAAAAAACGCCTAAGCTTATGCTATATTGACAGTAGATTTTATAGAGGGCAAAGAAAAAATGTTAGAAAAAGTAGATTTTTAGGAGAGGCTGGTCTTATTAAAAATACTTCACTAAAATTAAGTAAAAACTCTGATTATAAAAAAGGAGATTTAGTAAAACACAAAATTTTTGGAATAGGCAGAGTTCAAGCAGTTAGCAAAAGTGGCAAAGAGTATAAACTACAAATTAATTTTGGTGGAAATAAAAAAGAGATATTAAGCTCTTTTGTTGAACCAGCTTAGGTTAGTTGGTAGTTGATAGGGATTAGTTAGGATATGATTTATGAATAGATTATTTGTTGTTAATAAGCCTATATTTGTTTCATCAAATAATTATATGTATCGTATAAAGCGTAAATATGGCACTAAAAAAGTTGGCTTTTCTGGCACACTTGACCCATTTGCAACTGGTTGTTTAATAGTAGCAACTGGTTCTTTTACAAAACTTTTTCAATACTTAAATAAGAGTCCAAAAACTTACCGTGCAACTTTGTGGCTTGGGGCTAAATCTGATAGTTTAGATATTGAAAATGTTGTATCAATTAAAGATAGCAAAGAGTTAAAAGATAAAGAGATTTTAAATGCCTTGAATTTAGCAAAAACTATAACTTATTTGCCACCAAAATATTCAGCCAAAAAAATAGCTGGTAAAAAGGCATATGAGTTAGCAAGAGAAGATAAAGAGGTTAAGTTAAAAGAGATAACTTCTACAATTTATAATACTAAATTAATAAACTACAACCACCCATTTATAACTTTTGATATAACTGTAAGCGAGGGCGCATATATTCGATCTATTGCTCAAATAATTGCTAATAAATTAGGTATAGAAGCTACCCTTAGCGCTCTTCATAGAGTAAATGAAGGTGCATTTTTTTATAATAATGAAAAAGCAATAAATCCATATGAACATTTAAAAATAGAGAAGAATATCTTTTTGTATGATGATAAAATTTTAGAACTTGGCAAAAAGATAGATAGTTCATGTTTTAAAAATAGAGAAGATGGCACTTATTTGATAGAGAGCAAAAACTTTTACTCAATTATTGAAATAAAAGGTAATGAAGTTAAATATAAATTAAATCGTTTAACAAAGGAGTGGAATGTATAGTGCAAAATCATTTGCTAAAGTAAATATTTTTCTTAAAATTACAGGCACTAAAGAGTTTAATGGCAACTTATATCATACATTTAACTCTCGATTTATGCTTATAAAAAATCTATACGATACAATAGAGTTTATTCCACAAAGTTGCGATAGTTTTACAATTGAAGGGGTTGATGGAGTTGATGTTAAAGATAATATAATCTATAAAGCATACAAAGCACTAAACCAATATACTGGAGATTTAGATATTTTAGAGTTTTTTTATAATCATAAGGTTGTAGTTAAAAAAAATATTCCTTTTGGTGCTGGACTAGGAGGTGGTAGCTCTAATGCAGCAACTTTTATGCGTATGGTAAAAGAGATATGTAACTTAAAAGTTAGCACCAAAGAGTTAGCAAATATAGGCTCTACAATTGGTGCTGATGTTCCATTTTTTATTTATGGCTATAGTAGTGCAAATGTAAGTGGTTTTGGTGAAATTATAGAAGAGTTCAAAGAAGAAGCACTAAATTTAGAGATTTTCACACCACAAATTGCATGTGATACAGCTTTGGTATATAAAACATTTAGAGAAAACTTTTTAAAAGATGTATCACCATATGCTGGAGCTTCATTTATGTTAAATAGCTCAAAAGATATATTAAGTTCAAATATAAGCCCCACAGAGTTAAATGACTTATACAAATCTGCACTTTTAGTTTATCCAAAGCTAAAAGAGTATGAAAAAGAGGGGTGGTATTTTAGTGGTAGTGGTAGTAGCTTTTTTAAGATAGCTAATTAGAGATAAAATGTGATATAATTTCAAGAAAATAGGATAACTATGGCAATAAATATAATTGCGCAAAATAAAAAAGCAAGACACGAATTTGAAATATTAGAAAAATTTGAAGCTGGAATTGTTTTGCAAGGTAGCGAGGTAAAGGCTCTTCGTGCAAAAAGAGCCAATCTAAATGATGCTTTTTGTCGTTTTATTAAAGGTGAGTTATATTTAATGAATGCTCATATCTCTCACCTAGATACAACAAACAGACACTTTAGCAAAGATGAAAGAGCGCCAAGAAAATTACTTTTACATAAAAAACAGCTTGATAAATTATTTGGAAAAGTAAGTAAAGATGGCTTAACAATAGTGCCTTTAATGCTCTATTTTAACGAAAGAAATCTTGCTAAAGTTTCTATTGCTTTAGCAAAGGGTAAAAAACTACATGACAAAAGAGAAACTCTAAAGAGAAGAACACTTGATAGAGAAGCAGCCCACGCAATTAAGAATAGAAGCTATTAGCTTTTAGGCTCTAAGCCTTGCTTTTTTCTAAGCAAAATTAAACATAGTGAGTTTCTGACCTTTTAAGAGCAAATCTTGTAAATATTGGTCCTATAAATTCATGAACCATTGTAGTAGATATAATAATATTTAAAACTATTGGAGATATTGTTTCAAATCCTGTTTCGCCTTGAAGTGCCAAAGCCAAACCTATTGCAATCCCAGCTTGTGGTAATAGTGCTAAACCAAGTGTATTTTTAACATCCATTGAGGCATTAGATATAGTAGCACCAATTCTAACACCTATGAATTTTCCTAATACTCTAAATAATACATAAACAACAATAACTGAAGGCATTTCACTAATAAAATCAAATTGCAGGTGCATTGCTGATAGTGTAAAAAAGAGTAAAAAAATTATATCTTTTAAATGCCCATCAAACTCATCTTTTACAATATAAAATTCATTTGAAACATTTGCCATAACAATACCCATTACAAGCGTTGCTAAAAGTGGCTCTAAATCTAATATATAACTTAAACTATATACTATAAATATCATTCCAAGGGTTGATGTAGTTTTAAAACTTTTATTATATTTGAAAAAATTATCTATATAGTTTGAAGCCAAACCACCTATTACACCTATTAAAATAGTAAAACCAACAACAGGAATTATATCTAACATAGAGCTAAAGCTATAGCCTTCACTTCCAATTACTAAGTTGCTTATTATTAAAATAAAGCTAAAAAAGATTAAAGCAATAGCATTATCCAAAGCTACAACTCCAAGTAAAAAAGTGCTATATCTACCTTTGGCTTTGAGTTCATGTATAATAGCTAAAATAGTTGCTGGTGCAGTTGCAACAGCTAATCCACCAAAAATTATTGACATAATTATTATCTGCTCATTTGTAAAAGAGAAGTATAAATTTTTAAATAAAAAATACATAGCAGTTGAAACTAAAACAAATGTAACTAAAGCTTCTAAAAATGCAACTATTAAAATTTGACTAGATACTCTTTTGATGGCATCATACTTTAAATTTGAACCAACAAGAACAGATATTAAAGAGAGTGAAAGGTCTGTAATTAAATGGCTCTCTTCTACAAAAGAGTGAGGAATTACACCAAAACCATTTGGTCCAAATGCAAAACCTAAAACTAAATAACCAACAACACTTAATACACCAAACTCTTTGCACAATGATCTAATAAAAGAACCTGCAACAAATATTATTCCTATATAAAAGAGTGTCTGCATCTAAATCCTATTTTGCTTTTGCATTTTCTATTACTCTATAATACTATAATTTTTTAACTTTAGTTACTTTTATTAAAAAAATCAACTACTTTATGCTTAAATTGTTTATATATTTTTTTTAAATAACTCTTTATAATTATTGCTCTTTCTTTTATTAATTTAAAAACATAACTATTTTTAATATATTGTGTAAATTGAATAATTCTTTTGTATGATACTCTAATTATCCAAAATCTTAATAGCTTCTCTTTTTGTGTATTAAATAGCCAAAAAGCAAATGCCACAACTACCAACTTTAAGCCATAAAAGATAACACCTAAAACTACATATCCTTTAAGAGCAATTAATGGCGAAACTACTCCAATAATTTCACCAATTACAAAAGATAGTATAAATATAATTAAAACAATATATTTATTCGTTTTATTTAAAAGTGTTTCTAGCTTTTCAAAAAGTGCTAAAGATTTTATAAACTTATATATAGGTTCAGCAAATCTATCCCATATAAGCTCTTCAAAAATTATATACAAAGATACAAAAAATATCTGTAGTGCTAATAGTAATTTTTTTAATAATTTAGTAAACATAAAAATCCTAAAGTTAAGATTTTATAATTATATCAAAAGTAGTAGTTATTTAATATATAATGTAGCTATAAAAGAGCGAAGATTACTTTCTTCTAAGCTCTTTAATTCTTGCAGCTTTACCTCTTAGGTTTCTTAAATAGAATAGTTTAGCTCTTCTTACTCTACCTCTTCTAACTACTTCAATACCTTCAATGCTATCAGAGTATAGAGGGAAAATTCTCTCAACACCAACATTATTTGCACCAATTTTTCTAACATTAAATGTTTTACCAGTTCCTTCACCACGAATTGCAATACATACACCTTCGTAATTTTGAACTCTCTCTTTGTTGCCCTCTTTAATTCTAACTGCAACTCTTACAGTATCACCTGCTCTAAAATCAGGAACATTTTTTTCTGCTATTTGCGCTTTCTCAAAACTCTCAATATACTTATTTCTCATAATCTGCCTTTACCTTGCTATAGATGTCTGGTCTAAAATACTTTGTTTTAAACAAAGATAGTTTTAGTTTAATGGACGCGATTTTACTATGATTACCCTTTAAAAATTCTGAAATTACACCACTTTCTTTATAAAAATTTGGTTTTGTAAAAGATGGTGCCTCTAAAAGCTCATTTTCAAAGCTCTCTTCACTCAAAGAGTTACTATTTCCAAGGACATTTGGAATATTTCTAGCAACTGCATCACATATAACCATCGCCCCAAGTTCTCCTCCTGTTAAGATAAAATCACCAATACTATAAACTTCATCTGCATATATCTCTATAGCTCTCTCATCAAATCCTTCATATCTACCACAAATTAGAGTTATAGACTCCTCTTTTGAAAGAGATTTTGCATCTTTTTGATTAAATCTTTTAGCAACTGGGGTTAAAAATATTACCTTTGTATTTGGTTCTTTACTCTTAATTTTTTCAATTGTATCTGCAAGTGGCTGCATACTCATTAACATCCCTGCTCCACCACCAACTATTGTATCATCAACTTTATTATGTTTATTTAAAGATAAATCTCTAGGATTATAGTAGTTTAATTTTATATATCCGTTATCAACTGCCCTTTTTAAAATAGAGTCGCTAAAATAACCATCTATAATATTAGGAAAGAGTGTAACAAAGTTAAATTGCATAAAACTCCCTTTTATAACCGTTAAATATAATTTAACATTGCTAAGAGCATAAAGCTTAGAGTAATTACAACAATAATTACTTAATGCTCTCAGCTCTTAACTCTCAGCTTTTTTGGCAAAGCAAAAAAACTAACTTGCTTCTAAAATATCTTTTGCACCTGTTGCTATAATTTTTTTAGATGCAATATCAACACTTTTTATAAAATTTGGCAAATATGGTAGTAAAAAACTTTTTGCAAATTTTCCACCTACTAACTTTGCATTAGTATCGACTAAGAAGTAATCACCCTGAGGCAAACGCTGAATATCTTTTATAAGACCTAAAACTTCATCATCTTCAACTACACTACAACCAATTAAATCAAACCAAAAATATTGCCCCTCTTTTAAATTGCAATACTCTCTTGTTTCATCTTCTGTGCTATAAATTTTAGTATTTGTCAAAACTCTTGCATCTTCTGGATTATTATAACCAACTATTTTTATTAAAGCCCTTTTAGGATTATACTCTTCTATCTCTAAATTACCTCTTTGGGTTTTAAGAACTCTACCTTTGAAAAATTGTTCTGGAAAGTCT
>JAMONW010000139.1 GCA_027066355.1 Campylobacteraceae bacterium | reverse complement strand
CCTGCTGGTAAGCGACTTCGTGCAAGGTTAATGCTAGAAATTGCAGGAACACGCCTAGAGGTTATAAAGTCAGCTGCAATTATAGAGATGATACATGCTGCAAGTTTGCTACATGATGATGTAATTGATGAAGCAGATACCAGAAGAGGAGCAATGTCTGTAAATGCAGAGTTTGGCAATAAAAGTGCAATTATGATAGGTGATGTTTTATACTCAAAAGCATTTTATGAACTATTAGATATTGATAAAAGAGTAGCAAAAATTGTATCAAATGCAGTTGTAGAGTTAAGTATTGGTGAGCGAAAAGATGTTGTTATGGGCAGTAGCTTTAATACTAATAAAGATGAATATTTAAGAATGATTTATCAAAAGACAGCAGCATTAATTGAAGCAGCAAGTCAAAGTGCTGCAATTTTGGCGAAAAAAGATGATAAAATTTATAAAACATATGGCAAAAACCTAGGAATAGCATTTCAAATGATAGATGATATTTTAGATATTATCTCAGATGAAAAAACTTTAGGTAAACCAGCTCTTAATGATTTTAAAGAGGGTAAAACTACTTTGCCATATATATATCTTTATGAAGCTTTAAATGCTGAGGATAAAATTAAGTTAAAAAATATGCACAAAAAGAGTTTATCAAAAGATGAACAAAATTGGATTTTATCTAAATTTAAAGAGCATAATATTATAGAAATTGCTAAAAAAGAGGCATTTGATTTAGTAAATGAAGCAATAAAATTAATGCAAGAAGCTGATGAAAAGAGTTTAGAAACAATAGCTATAAAAATGGTAGATAGGAGCTTTTAGTGTATTATATGGTGGTGAGTTTTAACTATAAACAGTGTTCTTTAGAGCAAAGAGAGTCAATTTCCTTTAAAGATGAAGATGAGATAAAAGAGTTTCTAAATACTTTAACAGATTTTGAATTTATACAAGAAGCATTTGTTGTAAATACTTGTAATAGGGTTGAGATTGTAGTTGCAAGTCGTGATAATTTTGCGACTTACCACTCTATACTTGGGATTTTAAGTAAAACAAAAAAAGTAAATTTTTATGAACTTGAAAAGAGTGCTTTAAGATATGAAGAAGAAGAAGCAATAGAGCATATTTTTAAGGTGGTGTCATCGCTTGATTCTATGGTAGTAGGCGAAGCCCAAATAACAGGACAAGTTAAAGAGGCATTTAGAATCTCTTTTAACAATGGCACAGCTGGTAAAGAGCTAAATAGGCTATTAAGTTATGCAACAAAGTGTGCTGCTGAGGTTAGAAACTCTACAAATATATCTGAACATCCAATATCAATTGCTTCAGTTGCAGTGGCTCAAGCAGAAGATGAATTAAAATCACTCTCTGGAATGGTTGGAGTAGTAATTGGCTCTGGAGAGATGGGTAAATTGGCTTCAAAGCATCTTCTTAGAGCTGGAGCAGATGTTTTGTTGGTTTCAAGAAACAAAGAACACGCAGAGGCTTTAGCACAAGAGCTTGGTGAAAATGTAACAGTTGGAACATACGAAAAGCTACCAATTTATATTAATAAATATAGACTACTATTTACTGCGACTTCTTCTAAAGAGCCAATAATTACTAATGATATAGTAGAAGATAAGAATATGGATAGATTATGGTTTGATATGGCAATACCTAGAGATATAGATAATACTATTAAAAAGTATAATTTAAAAATATACTATATTGATGATTTACAAGCAATTTCAAAAAATAATCATGCCCTAAGAAAAGAACAAGCACTTCAAGCAACAGAAATTGTTCAAAAGTATAAAGAGGATTTTTTAAAGTGGCTTCAAGCACTATCTGTAGAGCCAGTAATTAAGCAGATGCGCTTAAATATTGATAAAATAATTAAAGAAGAGAGTTCAAGAGTAATTAAAAAAGGTTTTTTGCCAAAAGAGTATCAAGATAATATTGAGTATATGGCAAAACAACTTTTTGACAAATTTTTACATATACCAACAAAAAATATGCGAAATATCTCTAAAGAGAATGAGGGATTAGAAGTAATAGAAGCAGTAAAAGAGGTCTTTTGTATAGATACAGAGCATATTGACCCAAAAAACTATAAATAAAGGTTTAAAATGAGATTTTCAGAAGCTTTCATACATACATTAAAAGAGGCACCAAGTGATGCAACTTTGCCAAGCCATATATACTTAGTTAGAGGTAGTTTTATTCAAGGTATTGGAGCAGGTCTTTACAACTTTTTGCCACTAGGAAAAAAAGTTTTAGATAAAGTTAGAGCCATAGCAAAAGAGGAACTAGATAAGGCAGGTTGCCAAGAGGTAGATTTAGCATTTGTAACACCAAGTGAGCTTTGGAAAGAGAGTGGCAGATATGAAAAGTATGGCAAAGAGCTTTTGCGTTTTAAAGATAGAAAAGATGCTGAATTTGTGTTAGGACCAACACATGAAGAGATGATGGTAAATTTAGTGCGCTCATTTATAAAAAGCTATAAGCAATTGCCAATAAATTTGTATCAAATAAAAACTAAATTTAGAGATGAAATTCGCCCTCGTTTTGGCTTGATGAGAGGAAGAGAGTTTTTAATGAAAGATGGCTATAGCTTTCACAAAGACGAAGCTGATATGATAGAAAATGGCTTTAATAAAATGGAGAAAACTTATAGTAATATCTTTAAAAGATTAGGTCTTGATTTTAGAATTGTTGAAGCAGATAGTGGAGCTATTGGTGGTAGTGGAAGTAAAGAGTTTATGGCACTAGCAGATAGTGGCGAAGATACTATTGTGGTTTGTGAGAGTTGCGATTATGGAGCAAATATAGAAGCTGCAATAAGAGCTAAAAGAGAAGCGCCAAAATACTCAGAAGGTGAAGAGGTTGAAATGACTGGTGGAAAGTTTTTAACACCAAATATAAAAACAATAGATGAGTTGGCAGACTTCTTTCATATTGATAAATATTATCTAGTTAAAGCAGTGGCTAAAAAAGCACTATATGATGAGGGTGTAGAAAAAATAGTAGTATTTTTTATTAGAGGGTGCGAAGAGTTAGAAGAGACAAAAGCTTGTAATGCAGTTAATGCAAATGAGTTAATTGATGTAAGTGAAGATGAATTAAAAGAGGCTGGATTAACTCCTGGATATATAGGCTTAACAAATCTACCTCAAGGTATAGATTATATTATTGATAATGAATTAAGAGGTGCAAAGCAACTTATTGCTGGAGCTAATGAAGAGAATTACCATCAATTAGATGTTAGAATTCCTGATTATGGAGATAAATTTAAAGATATTATAGTTGTTCAAGAGGGAGATATTTGTGCGAAATGTGGAGGAAAATTAAAACACACAAAAGGTATAGAAATAGGACACATTTTTCAACTAGGAACAAGATACAGTGAGCCTTTAAAAGCTGAATTTTTAGATGAAAATGGCAAAAGTAAACCATTTGTTATGGGAACTTACGGAATTGGAATATCAAGATTATTAGCTGCAATTGTAGAGCAATCACACGACGATAAAGGACCTATCTGGACAAAAACAACTGCTCCTTTTGATTTAGAGATAATAATCTCTAACATAAAAAAAGAAGAAGAGAAAAAATTGGGTGAAGAGCTTTATGCTAAACTACAAGAAGAAGGAGTAGATGTTCTTTTAGATGATAGAAAAGAGCGCTTTGGCTTTAAGATAAAAGATTATGAACTTCTTGGTATTCCATACGCTATAATTATTGGTAAAAAATTGGCTGATGGCTTAATAGAAATTGTAGATAGAAAAACTTTAAATAAAGAGGAAATTCAAGTAGATAAAATTTTAGAAGTTATAAAAGAGAAGTTAGCATAATGATATTTATTTTAGCCTATTTTATAATTGAATTACTACTATCTATAAAACTTGGAATAACTATTGGTTTTGGATGGAGCGTAGTTTGGGTAATTGCTACATCACTATTTGGAGCATTGTTACTTAGATTATCTCCATATGCTATTATGGATAGTTTTAATAAAATAGGCTTTGAAAAATTTAATATTATAAGTGCGCAAAATGCAGCAATATCTTATGTTTTAGGGGCAATATTATTAATTATTCCTGGTGTTTTTAGCGATTTGTTGGGAATATTACTATTATGCTACACAATTTATTTAAGATTTTTTGCTAAAATACCAAGCGACATAAAAAATAAAACACAAAAAGGAGATGACGATGTCATTGATGTTGAAATTATCGACACTAACAGTAATAACGACACTACTATTGAGCGCTGAATTTAATTTAGAAAAGTATGTAAAAAATGATTTAATTAAAAATCCACAAATAAAAGTAAATAGTGTAAAACTATTAGAAAAAGTAGATATAAAAAATAAGCCAAATTGGAAAGCATATCTTTTTGTTATGGATTTAAACATAAGAGGTAAAAACAATAAATTTCCAGAAACTGCATTGGTAAATGAAAAAGAGGGGCTTGTTGCTGTAAAATCTGCACCAGGACTTTATGATTATGTAAATCACACTATGCTTGGTAAAGATATTAGACCAAAAATGGATAATAGCTATTACCAAGATAGCCACTTAATTGCTGGTAAAAAGAGTGCTAAACATAAATTGGTAGTATTTTCAGACCCTCAATGCCCATTTTGTATAAAATATGTTCCAGAAATTTATAAAACTGTAAAAGAGCATCCAGATACATTTGCACTATACTACTATCATATGCCACTTCTTAGACTTCATCCAGTTTCAGATACTTTAACAAAAGTTATGGAAGTTTTACAAAAACAAGGCAAAATGGATGATGCAATGAAGATGTATAGCTTAAAAATTAGTCCAAGAGAGAACAATGAAACTAAGATTTTAGCAGAAGTTAAAAAACAGTTAAATATAGATATTTCAAAAGATGAAATTAATAAGCCAGATATAAAAGAGCAAATTAAAAAAGATGTAGATAAAGCAACATCAATTATGCTTCAAGGAACTCCAACAGTATATTTGGATGGAAAATTTGATAAAGAAGTAACAGGTTATAAAAAATTAGTAGAAAAGAAGTAAAATAGTGAAAAAAGTAGTTATAGCAACAAGAGAGAGTCAATTGGCTCTTTGGCAAGCATATCATATACAAGATAGAATAAAAGAGCTATTTAGTGATGTTGAAGTAGAGATAAATAAAATGACAAGTAAAGGCGATGTTATTTTAGATAAACCTCTAGCACTAATTGGAGGAAAAGGACATTTCACAAAAGAGCTTGAAGATGCAATGCTAGATGGCAAGGCAAATTTAGCAGTTCATTCACTAAAAGATGTTCCTACCTTTATCCCAAAAGGCTTAAAACTTGCTGCTGTAACAAAAAGGGCTGATCAATCTGATCTATTTTTATCTCATAAATATAGCAGTTTTGAAGAGTTGCCAAAGGGTGCAATTGTTGGCACAACAAGCCTTAGACGCCGTATGCAGCTTCTTGCAAAGCGCCCAGACTTAATTGTTAAAGATTTAAGAGGTAATGTAAATACAAGACTTCGCAAACTAAAAGAGGGACAATACGATGCAATCATTTTAGCATATATTGGGTTAAAACGATTAGATTTAATAAAAGATATTCCATATACTCAAAAATTAGAATTTATGATACCTCCAATGGGACAAGCAGCACTTGGAATTGAAATTGTTGAGGGAGATGATTTCTTAAAAGAGGTTGCAAATGCCTTAAATGATAAAGATACTTTTATTTGCACTAAAGTAGAGAGAGATTTTATCTCAAAAATAGGTGCAGGATGCTCTGCACCAGTTGCAGTAAATGCAAAAATAGAGGGTAATAAAATAGCTGTAAAAGCACTTATTGGTTTAGTTGATGGCTCTAAAATATTAAGCCACTCTTTAGAGTCAAATATTAATAACTTTGAAACTTTAGGAGAAGATTTAGCAAATTTAATGATAAAAGATGGAGCATTAGAGCTTTTAAAAGAAGCTGAAGAGAATGCTTTTAAAGAGTATAGACCTGATAGAATTTAATTTAAAATTTGAAAGTTGAGAATGGAAAATTTTGGTATGCATTTTTGCTTTGCTCAAATGCTTTGTTTGTAGTTTATGATTGGTTATTTTGTAAAAGTTATAACCTAAAATAAGTTTATTATTCCTTCTTAATGTTTTCACTTTTTTAAACAATTCCTTTTAAAAATATCTCTCTAAAATTTAAAATTAAACAGATATAATAAAAAATAAAACAAATCATAACTAAAGGTTATAATTAATGTTCAAAACATTGCTAATATTATCTGCAATTTTATTTTTAACTGCTTGTGATAAAAAGGCGCAAGTTGTTATGTATGATAAATCTTTAAAAAATAATAAATTAAAGTGCCTTGGACTTGCTTATTATAGTGGAAGTAAACTTGAGCAAGAGCTAAAAAAACTATATAAATTTAGCGATAACTGCCCATACAAACTTGAGTTGTCATATAAAGCAGGTATAGTTTGTAATAGTAGATATAATGTGCCTCAAAAGGTTACTAGCAACTTTCCAACTGCATATATTAAACTTGAAGTAACAAAAGGACTTGGCTTAGAGTATAGTTATTACAAAGATTTAACGCACAAGCCAGATATTAGCGATTTAAAAGATGCTTTTAACCAACTAAAAGATGATATTTTAAAATAAATACTATCTTAGTTATACTGAATCTATTTTAGTATCTAAGAGAGCGTTCATAGCTTTTAAATGCATTTTGTAATATTAGAAATTTGACACTATATTTTATTAATTCT
>JAMONW010000138.1 GCA_027066355.1 Campylobacteraceae bacterium | reverse complement strand
TAAAGCTATATACTAAGTTACCATACTCATCAACTGCTCTCCACATCATACCTTGTGTAATACCTGCAATCCACATAGATGTAAAGTATAAAACAACACCTATTGTTTGAATCCAGAATTGTGATTCAAGTAGTGATTTAGAGTAAATTTCTCTCTTAAATACTCTTGGAGCCATGTGCATTAAAGCAGCAAAAATCATAAATGCAACCCAACCAAGAACACCATCATGAACGTGTCCAGGAATCCAATCTGTAAAGTGTGCAATTGCATTAACAGATTTAACTGCTTGAATTGGTCCCTCTAAAGTTGAAAGCATATAGAATGTTGATGCTAATACCATAAACTTAATTAATGGGTTTTCAGTTAACTGATTCCACTCACCTTTCATTGTAAGTAGCATGTTAATTGCAGATCCCCAAGATGGTAAAATTAATACAACTGAGAATACTGAACCCATTGTTTGCATCCAATCAGGAACTGTTGACCATAATAGGTGGTGAGAACCAGCCCAAAGATAAACAAACATTAATCCCCAGAATGCTGCTAAAGATAGCTTATATGAATAAACTGCTTGACCAGACTCTTTTGGTAAGAAATAGTAAATAATTGCAATAATAGGAACTGTAAAAACAAATGCAACTGCATTGTGTCCCCACCACCATTGAACTAATGCATCATTTGTTCCTGCATACATACTCACAGAGTGATACCAAGCACCAACTCCACCAGAGAAGAATATAGTAGGAACTTCTGCATTATTAAATAAATAAAGCATTGCAACTCCAAGGAATGTAGCAATATAATACCACATAGAAATATATAATGTTTTCTCTCTTCTCATACCAATAAGACCAAACATTATAACACCCCAAATAACCCAAATAACAACAATTAATAAATCTAATGGCCACTCCATTTGAGCATACTCTTTAGATGCCGTAATACCCATACCTAAAGAGATAACTAAACCAGTTGCTGCAATTAAATATAATAAAAATTGTAATTTACCTAAAAATAGTAGTAATTTAGACTCTCCCATAGAAACTTTTAAAACTCTTTGACCAGCGTAATAAAATGTTGAGAAAATACCACTTACAGTAAATCCATAAATAACTACATTTGTGTGTAGTGGTCTAAGTCTTGAAAAAGTTCCATACTCACCAAGTAAATAGTTTAAATCTGGAAATGCCAATTGTGATGCTATTAAAACACCTATTGTCATACCAACTATACCGAAAATGACTGCTGTCCACATATATAGTTTAGCAACAGAATAGTCATATTCCAAAGCTGCATTAGATTGCATATAGCCCTCCTAATAAAATTAATTTTGTTACAGAGTAACAGTAACAGTATGATTATATGCAATAAATTATATAAATAAACTTAAAAACTATAAGATTTTTTTTAATTTTTTTTTATAAGTTTTTTTTAAGATAACGATATTATTCTTCTATAATACTGAAATTATACGAATTTATGGGTATAAGAAAAATTCTTTTTCACTTTTTAAGGAAAAGACTACGCTTTTCCTTTAACTTTTTGAATATTATTAATATATAAATAGTCAATATTTATATTTTTTTCTGTGGGTAAATTTGTAGCAATTTTACTTAAAACTTCATCAAAGTCATTAAATAAATAATTTGCCATAGAACCAGGAATTGGATTTATCTCATTTAGGTAAACTTCATTATCTATTACGAAAAAATCGCACCTAATTATAGCGCCTAAAAATAGTGGGTTATAAATTGCTTTGAAGTTTTCTTCTATCTTCTCTTTTAAACTATTGCTAATATTTGCTTGAGAAACTCTCTCATCTCTGGCAAAATCTAAATATTTCTTATCAAAATCTAAAAAATCCTCTTTTTGTGGCTCTTCTACAATAGATAAAATCCACTCACCACCAAAAGTTCCTGCTAAATTATACTCTTTAATACCTTCTATAAATGGTTCTATTAAAACTTGTGTATCAAACTCAAAAGCTACATCAAGTGCATAATCCAACTCATCTTCACTCTTAACAATACTAACTCCAATAGAGCTACCAAGTCTTACTGGCTTAACTATAATTGGATAATCTATATTTATCTCTCTTAAACCATCAATATCTAAAAGTTGATAATTTAATGTTTTTACATTTAAGCTTTTTGCTAAACATTTTGTTAAAGCTTTATTAAAGCTCAATACCGAACCTTCAACCCTTGGACCAATATATTTAATATCATAAAACTCTAAAAGTGAAGCAATTTTACCATCTTCACCATCGCGTCCATGAACTAAATTTAAAGCTACATCAAAATTAATCTTTTTAGCTCCAAGCATTCCTGGAATCTCAAAGCCACCTTTTGTTAAATTTATCTTTTTACTCTTTTTTAAATACTCTTTAGAGCTAAAAAATTTAGATTTCATATTATTTGAATCTATTAAATAAAAATCCCTATTAGCATCAATAAAAATAAATTCTAAACTATGTTTTTTAATTACACTCTTTAAAGTAATTGCACTAACAATACTAATTTCATGCTCAAAACTAGACCCACCAAAAATTATAGCTATATTCATTAAATTATCTCCTTTTTTTACTTTAGCAAAAGTGCATAATTTCCTAAATTTCTGCTTTTATAGAAATAATAAGACTCTTACTTTCAACTTTTAACTTTTAATTTATTTCATTCTCTTATAAAACTCTTTAAAAATATATGCGCTCTCATGAGGTCCTGGACTTGCCTCTGGATGATGTTGAACAGAGATTATATTTCCACTTTTATACTCTAAACCTTCAATTGTATTATCAAAAAGGTTAGTATGTGTTATATTTGCAACCTTAGTTATATCATCTGGCACATTATAGTTGTGGTTTTGTGCTGTAATTTCAACTTTGCCTTGAACATTTTTAACAGGGTGGTTTCCTCCATGATGACCAAATTTTAACTTATAAGTATCGTAACCATGTGCAATTGAAAGCATTTGATGCCCAAGGCAAATTGCAAATATTGGAATATCTGATTTTATTAACTCTTGGGTTATCTCTTTTTGCTCCTCTAAAACAAGTGGATCACCAGGTCCATTTGATAAAAATACTCCACCAATTTCACCACTTTTAAACTTTTCAATAACTTCACTTGCAGGTGTATTTGCAGGAACCACTTCTACATCCATTCCCGCACTTACAAGCTCATTTAAAATATTTCTCTTTACCCCAAAATCGTAAACTATAACCCTTTTATCAGTTTTTGGAGTTGTATATTTAAACTCTTTAGCATCATATTTTCCAAGTTTATGAGTATAAATCTCTTTTGTTGTTACCTTTTTTATATAATTAATTTCACCAATTTTAGGAGAGTTCTCTAAAAGTTTTTTAAGCTCCTCTTTTTCGCTAACTTCTGTTGATGCTACCATCTCCATAGCACCCTCATCTCTTAGCATTTTTGTTAATGCTCTTGTGTCAATATCGCAAATTCCTAAAACTCCATACTCTTTTAAAAGAGATGCTAAAGATTGTTCGGCTCTAAAATTTGAGTATCTATCTTGATAATTTCTAACAATCACTCCTTTACAAAAAGCTCCACTACTCTCAAAATCTTCACTATTTACACCAACATTTCCAATCTCTGGCATTGTAAAAGTAATAAACTGCCCTGCATAACTAGGATCTGTAATTATCTCTTGATAACCAGTAAGAGAAGTATTAAAAACCACCTCTCCAAAAGCAGTTCCACTTGCTCCAAAACTCTTAGCCTCTAAAAACAAGCCATTCTCAAAATAAAGCCAAACCTTTTTACTCATAAACTAACTCCTTAAACTATTGCCACTTAATCCAAAACATTAAAAATCAACTATTAGCTTTCTAATTCTCTCTTAACCTAAAGCATTCCTCTGCGAACTAGCTCCTCTCTAAAGAACCTATCATATAAAATCTCATACTCGCTACTTCCTGGCGATATCTCTTTTTCCATATTTCTAATTTTATCATATACTATATCATCAATCTCATCATAACTCTTTGCAAAATCTTTAAATGCCTTAAAGATAACATTTTTTACTTGATTATCATTTACATCATACTCTATTAAATACTCTTCATAAAGCTCATCTAAAATTTTATGTGAAAGGTCGCTATATCTATCATCATAATTCATAATCACACCAAATTCAGGCGCAAGGCGTTTTTTAATCATAAAAAAGAGTTGTCTATCATTTGCTTGTTGTAACTCTATCTCATCATAATTCTCTTCTATAAGCTCTTTTACTTTTGTATCAAGTTCACTCTCTATTTTCAGATTTTCATTTATAATCTTTTCAATACCATCAACTACTGCATCTTTACCTTTTAAAAGCTTTACAAAAGGTGCATTTATTAAATCAACAGCAATCTTTCCTGCTACTAATCTACTCTGATTTGGCTTTAATCTCATGACAACTCCTAATCTCTAATTATTGTATCTTCTCTATCTGGCGAAGTTGATATTATACCAATTTTCGAACCACACAGCTTCTCTAATTCTAAAATGTAATCTTGAGCCTCTTGTGGCAATTTATTAAACTCTTTTACACCTTTACTCTCTTTCCAACCCTTAAACTCTTTGTATATAGGTTTTGCTCCCTCTAGTGAATAAGGAACATAATCTATCTCTTTTCCATCAATTTCATAAGCAACACATACTTTAATTGTTTCCATTCCATCTAAAACATCAAGTTTCATAAGTGCAATATTACTAACTCCATTAAGTTTAACAGCATGTTTCATTGCTACTGCATCAAACCATCCACATCTTCTAGGACGCCCTGTTGTAGTGCCATACTCTCCACCCTTTTCTCTTAAATAGTTGCCATCTTCTCCCAAATCTTCACTAGGGAATGGTCCATTTCCTACACGGGTGCAATAAGCCTTTGCAATACCTACAACATCTCCTATCTGTTGTGGTGCAATGCCAAGTCCACTACAAGCTCCAGCACTAATTGTAGTTGAACTTGTTACATATGGATATGTTCCATGGTCAATATCAAGCATTGTTCCTTGAGCGCCCTCTAAAAGCACTCTTTTTTCACTATCTAACGCATCCCATACCATTAAAGTTGTATCTACTATATATTTTGCTAACTCTTTATTATAACCCTTTAACTCTTCTAAAAGCTCACTCTCATTAGGTGTTTGCACACCCATTGCATCAAAAATTGGCTTATTTATATTAAAGTAACTCATTATATCTTTAGTAAGCTTCTGAGGATTTAAAAGCTCTCCTACTCTATGTCCAACTCTTGTAATTTTATCACCATAAGCTGGTCCAATTCCTTTACCTGTTGTTCCTATTGCTTTATCACCCTTTAGCCTCTCTCTAGCTTGGTCAATTTCTGCATGGTAAGGCAATATTAAATGCGCTTTATCAGATATAAAAATTCTGCCCTCAATATCATCAAACTGCTCTAACTCTTTAATAAAATCTTTAGGAGATAAAACTACACCATTTCCAACAATATTAATAGCATCTTTATTTAAAACACCAGATGGTATTAAATGAAGTGCATACTTTTTACCATCAGTTACAATTGTATGACCTGCATTATGTCCACCTGCAAATCTACATACATAATCATACTTTTGAGCTAAATTATCAACAATTTTACCCTTTCCTTCATCTCCCCACTGTAAACCTACAATTATATCTGCTCTATTCAATTTAAACCCTTTGCATTTTATTCGATACTACTGCATCAGTATATAGAGCAAACCCTGCTCCATTAATCTCTTTTATTTTATATATTCCACCAAGTAGATATAAACTATTCCCTCTAAAAGCTCTAAAAACCAATGAATTGTAATAACGCATTGGTGCATAATATAGTGGTGAAACAACTATATTTTTACTATTAATATCTTTAGTTGCTTCTACTATTTTTTCTAACTCATCTTTAATATCTTTTGGATATATAGATAAATCTCTTAAATCATCCAAAGAGTCTATCTCTACAAGTGCTTTTATCCACTCCTCTTTAGAGTCTAAAATTTTTTGCAACCTAATATTTTTAATATCATCAAGTTCAAATCCATAATTATCCACTAAAATATGTGCAATTGCAATATTTGCTATCTGAAAAGTTGCATCTAACTCTAGTTTGCTAAGTAGCTCCAAAGATATATTTGCAACTTCGCTAAAAGTTCCATCTATAATCTCTGCCCCAACTTGATACTGCTCATTTGTAGGATATGTAAATATTGGCTGAATATAAAACCATCTCTTTATATCTGCACTTCTATTTAATCTTTTTGTTACAATTCTAACAACATCAACTGTTGAATCTGCTCTTAAACTTACTTCATGGTTAGCAGAATCATTTACTCTAATTAAAGCTCTGCTATTACTAAAACTCTCTTGCTGATGGTAAGAGAATAGTGGTGTAGCTATTTCACTAAAACTATACTCCTCTAGTAAGCTAGAACAGATGTTCTCTATCTCTCTTTTTAACTTTGCAGAATTACCAAAATAGAGCTTACTTCCACTTGGTATTTCGTGTTCATAAACCACTATTTTAACCCCACTTTCATAGTTTTAGAAAATACTTTTGCTCCAACTCCACTATACTCTAATCTACCTAAATCAGCCATTGCACTCTCAATAGAATCAACTACCCACAACATATCACCCTCAGATATCAAACCCATATTATTAACTCTAAAAATTTTACCCTTTAAGTGGTCTTGTCCACCTGCAATATTTACACCATATTTAGTTTTAAGTAACTTTCTAATATCTTCAGCATTTTCATCAATCACAGTTGCCATA
>JAMONW010000137.1 GCA_027066355.1 Campylobacteraceae bacterium | reverse complement strand
AGTGGAGTAGCTGTGGCATTTTCTTTATATAATTTACAAGCTAGAGGAACTTTATTTATTAAACCACAAGATAAAGTTTATGATGGTATGGTAATAGGAGAGAGTGCAAGACCAGGAGATTTAGAGGTAAATCCACTTAAAGGAAAGGCTCTTACAAATATGAGAACTTCAGGTAGTGAAGATGCAATTAAGCTTATTCCACCAAGAGAGATGAGCCTAGAGGCTGCAATGGAGTGGATTGAAGATGATGAACTTATAGAGATTACTCCAGAGAATATTAGAATTAGAAAAAAATATCTAAATGCAATTGATAGAAGAAAAGCAATTAGAGATAAGAAAAATGCCGGTTAAATGTGGCATTTTTTGGTAGTTTATATATAAAGTAGTATCTTTTTAAAAATTTTATAAATAGTAAATAAATTGCACTCGCAATTATAATACCATTTAATGGCATTGAATATTAAATTCAAAAAAAAGTAAAAAAATTTAAAAAAATGTGATAATTATGTTTTAATTTAAAGTTTCTTTGTTATAATTACACTGTTGCATTAGCAATAGTATTAGAGAAACAAGGGAAAAAAATGAATACTAAAGAGATAAGCTCATTTTTGAATAATATGTTTAGTAGCAATATTGAATTTGCAAATATTCATGGAATGAGTAAAGTGTCTGATGTAAAAACTATGTTAGTAGCTGATGTATTAAGCGAAAATGTAGATGCATTAGCTACAATTATTAAAGAAAGATTTGAAGAGAATAGCGTATATAGATTAGATAATAGCAGTAGAGTTTCTACTTTTGCATAATTGCACTATTTAGGTGCGATTATCTGCTGTTAATCTCTCTACAATAATTGAATTTATCAACGATAAAATCACATATATTAAAAATAGATACAATCCATTTTCAATTTCAGAGTAACTATTTTGACTACTTCCAACACTTAAATATACAAGTAAAAGCGAAACTACAAATACATCAAGCATAGACCATTTACCCAAATGTTTAAAGATTGATATTAATTTATTTGCAATATGAAACTCTTTAAAAATAGCAATTATTAGCATTAGAAGACTCTTTATAAAAGGAACAACTACAGAAAATAGTAAAATTATTAGAGCTACTGGATAGTTATGGCTACTATAAAGATGCTCTATTGTGCCAACTATTGTTTTTGATTCATATGATAATATTACATCTCCTAAATAGTTAACTTGTTTATGTATAACTATCATTAAAATTGGTGTTATAATACCAAAAGTTAGAGCTACAAGTGATGATAAAGAGAGCAATATTGCATAAGTAGCTTTATCAAGCATAAAGAGGGTTATAACAATAAAAGTTGCCAAGATAGCAAGATATATAAGTTGTTTTTGATTTTGCTCTTTAAGAATTATTTTTTGTGCTTTGAGGCGGGTTAAATCTATTTTTTTCTTCTCTTTATCTTTTATTACTCCAAAACTAAGGGTTGATAAAACTGAGCTAAATCTTCTTTTTATTAAATCTCCAATATCGGTTTGAGCATTGTAGTATTTTGTATTTATACTCTCTAACTCTATTGCTTTTGTATATGTTTGGTAGCTAAAGTATGTAAATGCACTAAATAATAGAATTGATACTATATATATTGCTATTTTTTTCATAAAGATATTATACTTAAAATTACAGAAACTTTATGTATAATCGTCAAAAAAGTAGTTTTTTGGAGAAGCAGATGAAGAGTGAAATAGATAAACTATTAAATTCACTTGCAAAACAGCCAAATTTTATGGTAATGCATTTTGCAAAAGATAAAAAATATATAAATCAAATACAAAGTTGGTGCAAAGATGGGAATTTATGTAATGAGTATAGAGTTTTGACATTTTCAACTGAAGTAGAAGAGGAGTTGAAAGTATTTGAAGATGAGATAACAAAGGTAAAATATTTAACTTCTAAACGCCCAAGATATAGTATGCAAGGGAAGTTTTATGATTATCTGTTTGTTTTTGATTTGCCCCAAAACTTAGAGGATTTTTTAAAAAAGGTGTATGGTTCTTTAAAAAATGGAGCGCCAAGTTTTATATTTTTAGAGAGTAGAGATAAAAATTTTGCCTATAGAGTTGAGAGTATATTAATAGAGTGCAATTTTGTAGCAACAACTATTATGGAGATAGATAATTTATTGGTTGTAAGCGCAAGAAAAATGCATGGCTGGGGAGGGTAAAGTTTGGGTATTGTAGCTAAATTAATTTTTGACCCCCAACAAGTTTTGGTTTCCGGAAATTGGAAGCGTGAACTTGTTCGCGCCAGAAATTTAGGTTTCACGGTAAAAGTAATTTTATACCAGAACAAGTTTTGGTTTCCAGAAAAATATTAATATTTAACTACACTGTATGCAGCCTTTTCTTACCATTGCATCTTGAATCATCTCTTTTGAGAAGTCGTATAATTTTTTGAAAAGTTCGCTTTTGTATTTATCTTTGTGGTAAATTGCAAAGAAATCTCTTGTGCAGTTAAAATCTTTTATATTAACTTTAAATAGTGAACCACTATTAATTTCATTGCTTACTGCTAAAATCGAGAGGCAACTAATTGGTTTTTTGCTAAGTAGTAGGCTTTTTATAGACTCTGTGTGTCCTAGCTCTAAGAATATATTTAATTTTACTTTTTGTGGTTTTATATAGTTTAAAAATACTTCTCTTGTGCCACTACCTTTTTCTCTAAGCACCCATCTATAATCTTTTATATCATTTAGCTCAAACTCCTTGTTTTTAAGCTCTTCATTTGAAGAAACTACTACAAGCTCATCTTTTCCAATTGATTCTTTTATAATTTCACTATCTTCTACATTACCTTCAATAAAGCCCATATCGATTTTGCCCTCTTTTACAAGCTGAACAATCTCTTTTGTATTTCCCTCTTTTAAATCTATTTTAACATTTGGATATTTACTCATATATTCGCAAACAATTGTTGGCATTAGATAGTCAATTATTGTTGTGCTAGCACCCACGCGCACACTACCTTTATCTTCACTATTTTGAAACTCTGTTTCAATATCATTTAACTGTTTGTAAAGAGGTAAAACTGCTTCTTTAAAGCTTCTACCTATTTCATTTAAAATTAGTTTTTTGTTTATTCTATCAAATAGTTTTCTGCCAAGAATTGTTTCTAGCTCTTTTATAGACATTGATACTGCAGATTGGCTTAATCCTAGCTCTTTTGCAACATTTGTTAAATTTTGTAGTTTTACAACATTTAAAAATATTTCAATTTGTCTTAGTGATATTTTCATTTAGATACCTTATATATTTTTTACAATAATATCAAAAAAATATTATACTTTTCTAAAATATATCAATTTTTTTGATTTTATTTTAGATAACTATTTAAGTATTTATAAAGCTATATAATAGTAATCTCAAATCACATAAAATTACTCCAATTTAAGGAGAGGAGAGATATGGAAATTTTGTTAAATAGTAATATAACTACAGCAACAAATAGCAGTGTAGTAGAGGTAATGGAGCCTTTTGCAAATAGTGCAATTGATTTAAACGCTAAATCAAAAGAGAATCAAAAAGCTTTAAAAGAGTATAAAAAAGCTATAGATAAGATTTATCGCTCTATTAATGCAAAAGATGAAGATAGTATAATTTTAAACTCAAGCCCAAATGAAGCAACTACTCAACTATATCTATCAATGTATTTAAAATATATTTTAACTGGGCGTAAAAATAGTGTTATTTTATCTCAAAGAGCCTCGATTGATGAGTTAAAAATTGCAAGATTTTTAGAGTCGCAAGGGTGCAGGGTTCATAGAGTGCCTGTAACTGTTGATGGAACAGTAGATATAGATATTTTAAGAGAGTATATAACTAGTAAAACAGCACTTGTAAGTGTGCCACTTGTAGATGAGGAGAGTGGTGTAATTCAGCCAATTGAAGAGATTGCAACAATGTGTGCATTTGCAGATGTGCCATTGTATGTAAATGCAAAAGATGCAATAGGTAGAGTTCCTATAGATGTGCAAAGAGATGAAGTTGCATTTATGAGTTTTGCTTCTGATAATATAGGAGGTCCAAAAGATATTGCAGCTCTTTATATCTCTAGTAAAGCTCCTGAGATTTTGCCAACAGTTTTTGGAGGAGATAGTGAACAAGGTGGCTTAAGAGCAATGCCTAAGGATATCTCAAAAGTTATAGGTTTTGCAAAAGCACTTGAAGAGGCAGTTGATGCGCTAGATTTTGATATTGAAGATATAAAAGAGATACGAGATGACTTTGAACAAGAGTTGCTAGAGATAGATGGTATTTATTCGTTGGCATCTTGGGCATTAAGAGTTCCAACAGTTACAATTGTAGCAGTAAAAGGTGTTCATGCTTCTATGTTGATTGATACTTTAGCAAATAAAGGTGTAGTGGCATACTCTTTTGCAACATATGTCAATAGAAACTTTCAAAGAGTTAGCTTAGTTGATATTGCTTCTTTAGATAGTAGCTTAAGACACTCTGTTATTGGCTTTAGTTTTAGTAGTAAAATTGGAGAAGAAGAGGCTAAAGAGGCGTTAAAAATTATTAAAGAGAGTATTGAAGAGTTAAGAGCAATAAGTGCTGATTGTAAGGGGGCTAAAGATGAGTAAGGCGTCGATTTTACCACAAGTTAGAGATAATTTTAAGATAGACTCTTTGGTTAATAGACCACAAAATATTGGAGAGATAACAGAAGATGAGGCAAAAGAGTTAGGTGCTAAAGTCTTTATGTTTAGTTATGGCTCTTGTGAGGGTGGCTTAAAGTTGGATATCTTTTGGGCGCTAAATCAAGAAGGTAGAGTTGTAGATTGTAAAATAAAAGTTTTTGGCGAGAGTGAAATGTTAGCAGTTGCTTCAATTGCTGGGCTTATTAGTAAAAATAAGACTCCAGATGAGATTTTGGCTCTTAAAGAGAAAGGCTTAGAGTATTTTTTAAGAGAGAATCCAAATACTCCGGCATTTCCAAAGAGTTTAAGATTTTTAAGTAATGTAATGATAGATGCCCTCTATATGTGTGCCAAAGCCTATAAAGGTGAAGAGATAGAGAGTGAAGTAGCAGATAAATTTACAGGTGTTACAAAAGAGTTTATAAAAGATAGCATAAAGAGATTTGAAATTAAAGAGCTTGAAGATTTAGTTGACTTGACAAGAGCAGGAGCTTATGATACAAGTTGTAAATTTCCAGGAGCTGGAGAGAATTTATCTAGTGTATATTTAGTTGATATCTTAAAAGATACACTAAATGAGATAGAACAAGCTAAGAAAGGTAATGCAACAATTGCAGATAAGCCATTTGAGCAGATGAACGAAGATGAAAAAAGAGCAGCAATAGAGGCAACTATAGATAAACATATTCGCCATATGTTAGTAATGGATGGTGGAGATATGGAGATTTTAGATATTAAAGAGAATGGTGAAAATACAGATATTTATATTCGCTACCTTGGTGCTTGTAATGGATGTGCAAGTGCGAGTACCGGGACACTATTTGCAATTGAGGGTATTTTAAAGCAGAAGTTATCTGATAAAATTAGAGTAGTGCCACTATAATTGGAGATGATTTGAGAGATATAATTAAAGCTACTCATCCATCTTGGCATAAGAGTTTGCAGAGTGCCTTTAGAGTAATGGATAGTGAGTATTTAGAGTTTTTAAAAAGTGGTAAATATTTTCCAAATAGGGATAATTTTTTAAATGCTTTTAAAACATTGCCAAAGAGTGATGTTAAGTATATATTGTTTGGGCAAGACCCATATCCAAGAGAAGAGAGTGCAATTGGGTATGCATTTATAGATGGCAAAGTTAAGAGTATTTTTAGTCAAAATGGTTTAAGCAAAGAGGTAAATAGAGCAACGAGTTTGCGCAATTTTATAAAGATGGCTCTTGTTGCAATGGGTAGGTTAGAAGCAGACAATACTAGCAAAGAGGCTGTTGCAAAGGTAAAAAAAGATGATTTAATTAGCTCTATTTTTGAGCTTAAAGATAATTTTGAGAGAAATGGCGTAATGTTATTAAATACGGCACTTATATTTACCGACAAAAAAGAGTCAAAATATCATATTAAGCAGTGGCAACCATTTATAAAAGAGCTTTTAAGCCAAATTGATAGTAGCGTAGAGCTAATTTTATTTGGTAATTTTGCAAAAGATATAAAAAAGTTAAATTTAAAGCAAAAAACAATAGAGATGGAACATCCATATAATGTATCTTTTATCAATTCTAAAGAGGCTCATAATTTATTTGCTAATATGAATTTACTATTTCACAATTTTTAGATAGAATACTCATATAGTGCTAAAGGAGTAAATTATGAGAAATTTAAAAGTGGCAGTGGCAATATTTGTAATGATATTTTTTATAAATGGCTGTGAAGATAGCAAAAAAGAGCCAAAAGATATTAAAAATAGCCAAAAAGTTACTCAAAATAGAATAAGTAATGCAGAAGGTGGAGATATTGTAAAAATAGATGAAAATAAGCAACCACTAATTCTAAAGAGAGATAAAGATATAGATGATGCTAAAAAAGAGAAAAAAATTTTAAATAAAATTGGAATATCTGCAAATGGTCAAAAGATTACAATTGATATAAATAAAACTAAATCTTTTTTAGATTCAATAACTAAAATAATAGATAAAAAAGCAAAAAAAATTGAAGATAAAACAAAAAATTTAGATAGCAAAGATTTAGGAATAGAGATTGATAATGATAAAGTTGAGATAGATTTAAAAAAGAGTAAAAAATTCTTAAATGATTTTAGCAAAGAGTTAAATGGTATGGTTA
>JAMONW010000136.1 GCA_027066355.1 Campylobacteraceae bacterium | reverse complement strand
AGATGGTTAGCTTTAAAAACACTGTTAAAAAGGGGCAAGATTTTAGCTCTGTTAGTATAGAAGAAGCCACTAAGTATGCTGCTGAAGATGCTTGGATGAGTTTGAAACTTTATAATAAATTTATGCAAATGTATCAAACTGCTGGATTAGAGGAGCTTTTAGGTGAGGCTAATAGTGTGGAATTTCCATTTATTTTGGTGCTTTTAAAGATGGAGTCTTTAGGAATTAAAGTTGATAGTGCATATTTGCAAGAGTTTAAAGAGTTTTTAACAAAAGAGCTTAGTGAACTTAGCCAAAAAATTTATGATTTAGCAGGGAGTGAATTTAATATTCGCTCTACTCAACAACTTGGAGTTATTTTATTTCAAACACTAGGTTTAAAGGGTGGTAAAAAGACAAAAACAGGTTATAGCACAAATGAAGCAGTCTTAAGAAGTTTAAAAGATGAGCATGAGATAATTGAGCATATTTTAGCATACCGTGAGCGTCAAAAGATATTAAGCACCTATGTTGAACCTCTTTTAAAACTATCTAAAAATGATAAAAATAGTAGAATTTACACAAGCTTTTTACAAACAGGCACGGCAACTGGGCGACTTAGTTCAAAAGAGCCAAATTTGCAAAATATTCCTGTTAGAAGTGAGCTAGGAAGAAGGGTAAGAAGAGCCTTTGTAGCAAAAGAGGGATACTCTTTATTATCTATAGATTACTCTCAAATTGAGTTAAGACTTCTTGCTCACTTTAGCAAAGATAGAGCTTTAATGGAAGCATTTAATCAAGATAAAGATATTCACCTTGAAACTGCAACTAAACTATTTGGAGAAGAAGAGGCAAAGAAAAAGAGAAATTTTGCAAAATCTATTAACTTTGGATTGCTCTATGGAATGGGTAGCAGAAAGCTTAGCCAAGAGCTTGGTATTAGCACAAAAGAGGCAAAAGAGATTATAGAAAATTACTTTGCAGCATTTCCTACAGTTAAGGGTTATTTAGAGCAAATTCAAGATGAAGTTAAGCGCCAAGGTTATATAGAAACTCTGCTTAAGCGCCGAAGAGTATTTGATTATGAGGGTGCAAATGCAATGGGTAAAGCTGCAATTTTAAGAGAAGCAGTAAATACAGTATTTCAAGGAAGTGCAGCAGATTTAATAAAATTATCTATGCTTGATATTCATAGATTAATTGAAGAAGAGGGCTTAAATGGTAACATTTTGTTACAAATTCATGATGAATTGATATTTGAAGTAAAAGATAGCGATGTTGAGGAGTTATCTAAGAGATTTAGCTTTATAATGCAAAATATTTTTCAATTAGATGTTAAGCTAAAATGCTCTATTTCAATTGCAAAAAGTTGGGATAAGCTTAAATAAAACTTAAACAAATCTGTTGAAAAAAGTTGTTAATAAGAATAATAGATAAAATCTATATAATAGCAGAAAAAATAAGGATAATAATATATGTTTAATAAAATTTTTTCAATGAAAATGGCAGTAGTTTTAATGATGTTGTTTGCAACCTCTATAGGAGTTGCAACATTTATAGAGAATGATTATGGCACACAAACGGCTAGAGCTTTAATTTATGATGCTAAGTGGTTTGAGTTTTTGCTGTTTTATTTTATTGTAACAATTATATATAATATAGTTAAATTCAAAATGTATAAGCGCCAAAAGTGGGGGCAACTTATTTTACACCTTGCCTTTTTATTTATTGCTATAGGTGCAGCAACAACTAGATATATTGGATATGAGGGTGTTTTACACTTAAGAGAAGGTCAAGTTAGTAATAAGATGGTGAGTGATTATATGGTGCTTAATTTGAATATTAAAGATGGCAACAGAAGTTATATTTTTGATAGAAAGCTAGAGCTATCATCTATGACAAAAAATAGTATTAAAGATAAGGTTAAAGTAGATGGCAAAACAATAGATTTAGAGTTAATAAAATATTTGCCTTCTGCTAAAAAAGAGTTAGTAAAAGTTAACAAAGGTGGCTCTAGCTATTTAGAGTTAAAAGTAGCCCCTATGGGACAAAGAGGAGCGGTAATTTACCTAAAAGATGGGCAAATCTATGATATGGGTAGTTTTGTAATAGGATATAATAAAAAAGATAGTTTAAAAAATACTCTATTAATTAGAAAAAATAAAGATGGTAATTTTACTATGAGTTATAATGGCAAAATAGCTACAAAATCTATGAATACTTTAAAAGATGACACCCTAGAGGCAGGAGAGCATCCATTTAAGCATAGAATGCTATATAATATTAATGGTTCAAATGTTGTTTTTAAAAGTGCAAAAGATAGCGCTAAAGTAAAGTATGTAAGTAACTCACTAAAAAGTGGTGGGCAGTATCCTCAAATGGTAGAGTTTAAGTTAAAAAGTGGCAAAGATGAAAAAATAGTTAAACTATTTGGACACAAAGCTACTGTAGGAGAGCCAAAAAGCATTAAATTAAATGGTATGGATATAACTTTAAGTTATGGAGCAAAAATTATTAATTTACCATTTGAAGTAAAATTAGATAAATTTCAATTAGATAGATACCCAGGTTCAATGCAACCATCTTCTTACTCTAGCTATGTAAGAGTAATCAACAAAAAAACAGGAGATAATTTTAAATATCATATCTATATGAACCATGTATTAGACTATAAAGGGTATAGATTTTTCCAAAGCTCTTTTGATATGGATGAGAGAGGAAGTATTTTAAGTGTAAATCATGACCCAGGAACTTTGCCAACATATGTTGGCTATTTAATGTTGGCAATTGGCTTTTTGTGGAGCTTTTTATCTGAGAAAGGAAGAGTTAAAGCTCTGCTTAAAAAGCTTAAAAAATTGGAGCAAAAGAGTGTAGTTGCATCAATGTTTATAGTAGCACTATTTTTTAATATGCCACTACATTCAGCAAATATAGATACAAGTAATTTAACTCCAAATGAAATAAAGAAAATCAAGAGTATTCCAAAAATAGATGCTGAAAAATTTGCACACTTAATTGTTCAAAATAATAGTGGTAGAATGGAGCCTATGGATTCATTAGATTTGCAGGTAGTTAAAAAGATATCATCAAAAACTGGATTTCTAGGCTTAGATTATAATCAAATTTTTCTAGGTATGATTCTTCAACCAGATATTTACCATAAAGTTAAAATGATAAAGATAGATCATCCACTTTTAAATAAAAAACTTGGCTTAGCAAAGTCTGCTAAATATGCAAGTTTTAATGATTTTTTTGATAATGGTAACTATAAATTAACTAATGATATTAATAAAGCAAGAGCAACAAGACCAGCTGTTCAGAGTAAATATCAAAAAGAGATTATAAAAGTTGATGAAAAACTAAATGTAATGTATATGACAGACCAAGGAATACTTTTGAAGTTTTTCCCAAAACCAAATGATCCAAATAACACTTGGTATAATCCACTTGATGCTATTAAAATATTCCCTCAAAAAGAGGGGCAAGTTGTTAAATTTATTGTAAGTAGTTACCTAAAAAGTGCAGTGGATGCAATAGATAGTGGAGATTGGAAAAAAGCAAATGATGCTTTAGATATAATTTCAAATTTTCAAAAGTTTTATGGCTCTAAGGTTATGCCTCCAAAAGAGAAGGTAGAAACAGAGATTAGATATAATCATATTGATATTTTTACAAAACTAATATTACCATATATTATTATTGGTTTAGTATTGTTATTGATGGCATTTATCTCTATAGTTAAACCACAAATTAATATAAAATTTATTACAAAAATCGCAGCATTTTTACTAATTATTACTCTTATTTTGCATACAGTAGGATTAATTGTTAGATGGTATATTGCAGATCATGCTCCTTGGTCAAATGCTTATGAGTCAATTCTTTATATTGCATGGGCAACTGCAGCAGCAGGTTTTGTGTTTGCCAAGCGCTCACCTTTGGCATTTGCAGCAACTTCAATACTTGCAGGAATATTCCTTGGTGTGGCATTTTTGAGTAATCTAAATCCTCAAATTACAAACTTAGTGCCTGTACTTAAATCTTACTGGCTAATGATACATGTTGCAGTAATTACTGCAAGTTATGGCTTTTTAGGATTAGGAGCGCTACTTGGAATGTTTGTTTTAATTTTGATGATAGTTAATAAGGATAATAAAGATGCAAAAATAAGTAGAGCAATAAAAGAGTTAACAATAATTAATGAAATTACCCTTTTAATAGGATTAGCTTTAGTGACAGTTGGTAACTTCTTAGGTGGTGTTTGGGCAAATGAGAGCTGGGGTAGATATTGGGGATGGGATCCAAAAGAGACTTGGGCAGCAGTTACAATTTTGGTTTATGCTGCAGTTGTGCATATGAGATTTATTCCAAAGCTTAACTCTATTTATGCCTTTAATGTTGCAGCTGTATTAGCTTATTTTAGTGTAATTATGACATATTTTGGTGTAAACTACTATTTAAGTGGAATGCACTCATACGCAGCAGGAGATCCTGTGCCAATACCAACATGGACATACTTTGCAGTAGCTTCAGTATTTGCATTAATAGCTATTTCATATAAATATAGAGTAAATTCAAAGATTTAGTTAGTTATGTAGGTGATTTAGATTGCAAAATATAAAAGAGCTTTTAGATAAAGAGATAGTAAATAGAGATACTAAATTTGAATTAAGCTATGATAAACCAGACCCACTATTAGTAGCAAAGCGCTATAATGATGAGTATATCTCTTTAATTTGTGCGCTTTTTGCTTATGGGAATGCAAAATTAATTGTTAAATTTTTAGATAGCTTGAATTTTTCGCTTTTAGAACAAAGTGAAGATAAAATTGCAAAAGAGCTTAAAAACTACTACTACCGTTTTCAAAAACCACAAGATGTTATAGATATATTTATTACAATTAAGAGATTAAAAGATATTGATAGTATAGAAAATATTCTCTATAGTGGGTATAAACGAAACAACTCTTTAATAGATGGATTAAATAGTTTAATTAGCACAATAAGAGATTTACATACAAGTAATACCCATGGATTTAACTTTTTCTTTTTAAAACCAGCCAAAAAAATAGTAGGTGCTGGAACTTATAAAAGATATTTTATGTATTTTCGCTGGATGGTTAGAGAAGATAACCTAGATATGGGGCTATGGAGTAAAATAGATAAAAAAGATTTAATAATGCCTCTTGATACGCATACATTTAATGTATCAAAAAGAGTAGGGCTTTTAGAAGCATCTATAGAACTAACTAAAAAATTAAAAGAGTTTGATAATTTAGACCCCCTAAAATATGATTTTGCGCTCTACCGACTTGGTCAAGAGAAAATTTTATAGTATAATACGCCTATGAAAAAATCAAATTTATTTAAAGTATTAATTTTTATACCTCTTTTAACATATGCTCAAGAAGATAGTTCTATGTCAAGTTTATTAGATAAATATCATCAAATTATATCATATTGGGTTATAGATGGAAGTGATAGTATAGATAGATATTTAAGTGGAACAAAAGATAAAAAAAGACTTAGTAAAACTAAAATAAACCTCTCTTATGAAATAGGAACATATAATACTGGTGGTTTAGTTAATAACTTTGATTTTGGTATATCACTAAGTTTGCCAAGATTTAAAAACAAAGCTAAAATTACATTAGAAAAAGTTAATAGAGATAAATCTTTATTTGGTAATAATAGAGAAGCAGTTTTATCAAAAAAAGATGATGATACTTCTCTTGATAGCTATAATTTAGCTTTAAAATATAGTCAATGGGGTGGCAAAAAATCAAAAATTGGATTAACAGGTGGTATTAGATTTAATAAACTAATTGTTGAGCCATATTTAGGAGTTATAGCTGGATACTCCATAAAAAGTAATAATAAAGAGAATATAAACTTAAAAAATATATTAAGATTTTATCTTGCAGGAGAGATAAAAGATAGTTTGTCTGCTCAATATCTATATAATTACTCAAGTGATTTGCTATTAGGCTGGAGAGGAAATATAGATTATAGTAATAAAAGTGATGAACAAACTTTTATATCAGAATTTATCTGCCACAAATATGTTAATGAGTATAAATTTTTTAGATTTGGATTTATCTCAACTGCAAGTTTAACAAATTTTAAACATTTTAGAAAAGGTGATTTTGAAATATATTCAAAAATACATAATAAAATGATGGATAAAAAGTGGCTATATTATGAAGTAACACCATCACTAGATTGGAAAAGAAAAGATAACTATAAAACATCAGTTGGAATTAAATTTAAAATAGGTGCTTCATTTGGTGGTTAGTAATAAAAAATAATCTAAATGTAACTAATAGTAATATAAAAAAATGGATAATATAAAATAAGCTAATAAAAAGATTATTTCTCTTTTTCTTTTAGAGCTTACTTAGCTTTATTTTGTTATAATCGCAACAATTTTATTTTAGGAGAGATTATGGAAGAAACCATATTTACCTTTGTTGGGTCGCTATTTGGTCATGGTGATTCTTTAGTTATTGGACATTTAGTAATTATTGCCGCAGTTATTATATTGGTTGCAATTTTAGCAACAAAAAAATTAAATGTAGTTCCTAGAGGTATGCAAAATATCGTAGAACTATATTTAGGTGGTGTATTATCAATGGGAAAAGATGTAGTTGGTGAAGAGTATGCAAGAAAATATTTACCACTAGTAGCTACAATTGGTTTATTTGTATTTTTCTCTAACCTTATTGGTATAATTCCTGGGTTTGAATCTCCAACTGCAAATATTAATGTTACTTTGCCACTTGCAGTTGCAGTATTTATCTACTACAACTATGAGGGTATCAAGAAGAATGGTGTTATT
>JAMONW010000135.1 GCA_027066355.1 Campylobacteraceae bacterium | reverse complement strand
AACACAGCGTTAGCGTAGGAGTTTGGGCTTAGCTCAAATTCCGTCCTATCAAAAGAAAATAAAGGAGACAATATTATGAGTTTAAAGGTAGTATCAACAGATAAAGCACCACAGGCTATTGGGCCATATTCACAAGCAATTATTGCAAACGGAATGATTTTTACATCTGGACAAATTGCATTATCACCAGAGGGTGAAATTGTATGCAGTGATGTAGCAGGACAAACTGAACAAGTTTTAAAAAATTTAACAGAAGTTTTAGCAGAGGCTGGAAGTTCACTAGATAAAGTTATAAAAACAACAATTTTTTTAGACTCTATGGATGATTTTGCAACAGTAAATGAAGTTTATGGAAAATATTTTAGTAGCCATAAACCAGCAAGAAGCACAGTAGCAGTTAAAACACTTCCACTTAATGTAAAAGTTGAAATTGATTGCATTGCTTTAATTGATTAAAATACTCTTGCCACTATATTATGGCAAGAAAAAATTCGCAATTTTCATATTTAACCCTTTATATACTATTAAAACCCTTAAATTCGTAATTTTTAATTTTCAATTTTTAACTCCTTTAGATACTTTTTGTAACACCTAAAATAGCTAGTGTTACAAAAATTCCTAATTTTGCTACAAAGAGAAACACAATTACTTTATATGGTCTTAATTTACTCTTTTACTATTAACTATTTATTCTTTTACTGATAAACTTAAACTTACAAAAATATATAAATAATGGAGGACTATAAATGTCGCAACCTAAAATTATTTGGTCAAAAATTGATGAGGCACCAGCATTAGCAACTTATTCTCTACTACCAATTGTAGAAAAATTTACAAAATGGGCAGGTGTAGATGTTGTTGAGAGTGATATTTCACTAGCAAATAGAGTATTAGCAGCTATGGGAAAAAGCGAAGATGAATTAGCAAAACTTGGTGAGTTAGTTAATAAACCAGAGGCTAATATTATTAAACTACCTAATATCTCTGCAAGTGTTCCACAACTTAAAGCTTGTATAGCAGAGCTTCAAGAGCAAGGTTTTGATATTCCTGATTATCCAGAAAATCCACAAACAGATGAAGAGAAAGAGATTGCAGCAAAATATGCAACTTGCCAAGGTAGTGCTGTTAACCCAGTATTAAGAGAAGGAAACTCAGATAGAAGAGCAGCAGTAGCAGTTAAAAAATTTGCACAAAAGCATCCACACAGACTTAAGCCTTTTGCAGAGAATTGTCAAGCAAAGGTTGCTTATATGAATATTGGAGATTTTTATGAGAATGAGCAATCAGTAGTAGCAGACAAAGCAGATAATTATACAATTGAAGTTAATGGAAAAGTTATTAAAACAATTGATAATGTTGAAGAAAAAGAGGTTATCTCAGCTTCATATATGAGTGCAAAAGAGTTGGCAAAATTAATTGATACATCTATTGAAGAGGCTAAAGAGAAAGACCTTTTATGGTCAATTCACCTTAAAGCTACAATGATGAAAATTAGTGATCCTATGATGTTTGGAATTGCAGTTAAAGGTTTCTTTAAAGAGCTGTTTGAAAAATATGCTGATGAGTTTGAAAAGCTTGGTGTAAATCCAGATTTAGGTCTTGGAGATTTGCTTAAAAAGATTGAAAATTCTGATAAAAAAGATGAAATCAAAGCTGACTTAGAGAAGATGATTAAAGAGGGTAAACCAAATATTGCTATGGTTGATAGCGACAATTTAATTACAAATCTACACTTCTCAAATGATATTATTATTGATGCTTCTATGCCACCAGTAATTAGAGAGGGTGGTAAAATGTGGAATAAAGATGGTGATACACAAGAAACACTAGCTGTAATTCCTGATAGAAGTTATGCTCTAATGTATGATGAAATTTTAGAAGATGCTAAGAGAAATGGTCAATTTGATGTTACTACTATGGGGCATGTTTCAAATGTTGGTTTAATGGCTAAAAAAGCTGAAGAGTATGGAAGCCACCCATACACATTTAGAGTTCCAGAAGATGGAGTAGCAGAAGTTAAAAATAGTGCTGGTGAAGTGTTGATGAGCTTTGATGTAGAAGCTGGAGATATTTTTAGAGCTTACAGAGCAAAAGATGTTGCTATTAAAGATTGGATTAGACTTGCTCATGAGAGAGGTAAATTAACTGGTGATCCAATAGTATTTTGGCTAGATTCTAATAGAGCGCATGATGCAAATATGATTAAAAAAGTATTTGAATATTTACCAGAGTATCTTGAAAAAGAGCCAATTGAGTATCATATAATGGCTCCAAAATTAGCTATGAGATATAGCTTAAAAAGAACTAGAGCAGGGCTAAATACAATCTCAGTAACAGGAAATGTTTTAAGAGATTACTTAACAGACCTATTTCCAATTTTAGAGCTTGGAACAAGTGCTAAAATGATGTCTATTGTGCCACTTCTTGCTGGTGGTGGATTGTTTGAAACTGGTGCTGGTGGGTCTGCGCCTAAGCATGTTGAGCAATTCTTAAAAGAGAGCCACTTAAGATGGGACTCTTTAGGTGAATTTTTAGCGTTAGCAGAATCACTTAGAATGATTGCAAATAAAACAGGTGATGAAAAAGTAAAAGCTGTTTGTGATGCGTTAGATAAAGCTAATGAGGCTTACCTTGATAACAATAATGCACCTGGTAGAAAAGTAGGGCAACCAGATAATAAGGCATCACACTTCTACTTAGCTAAATATTGGGCAGAGGCTCTTGCTGATAAAGATGAAAAATTTGCAAAAGTTGCTAAAGAGTTAGCAGATAATGAAGAGAAGATTTTAGAAGAGCTACTAGCAGCAGAGGGACAACCAGCTGATATTGGTGGTTATTTCCGTCCAGATGATGAAAAAGCAAAAGCTGCTATGCGTCCATCTGCAACTTTAAATGCAATTATTGATGCAATATAAGTTTAAAACTGCGCTATAACTAAACAGTCTAAATAAACTTAATAATTATTTTACCCCAATTAAGGGGTAAAATGTTACCTAATAGTTATAATAATTTAATATATTTTTACAACCAGCCTTAATTAGCAAGAGATAAGAGTTAAGAATTTCTATAAGGAGCTTTTAACTCTCTTTTGCTTAGGCTGGATTTCTTATAAATAGGAGTCTAAATGGAGATTAAAAAAGGCAAAAAAGTATCCATAATTGGTGCAGGAAATGTAGGAGCTACTGTTGCTTACTCTTTAGCAATGAAGGGTGTTTGCCATGAAGTAATTTTAAGAGATAGAAACCCTGATATTTCAATGGGTAAAGCACTAGATATGAGCCAAGCAGCAAATGCAGCAAGAACTCATACTGTAGTTAAAGTTGCTCATGAAGCTAGTGAAATCGCTGATAGCGATATTGTAGTAATTACTGCTGGAAGTCCAAGAAAACCAGGAATGAGCAGAGATGATTTACTTATGATAAATGCAGAGATTACAAAAGAAGTTGTGCAAGATGTTAAAAAGTATGCACCTGATTCTATTATTATTATGGTTTCTAATCCACTTGATGTAATGACTTATGTTGCACTAAAAGAGAGTGGTTTTCCAAAAGAGAGAGTGGTTGGAATGGCTGGAATTTTAGATAGTGCAAGAATGGCTCACTTTATCTATGAAAAAATTGGCTATGGAGCTGGGCAAATTAGAGCAAGTGTAATGGGTGGTCATGGTGATACAATGGTGCCATTACCAAAATTTTCAACAGTTGCAGGAGTGCCACTATCTGATATTTTGAATAAAGAAGAGATTGCAGAAGTTGTAGAGAGAACAAGACACGGAGGAGCAGAGATTGTTGGATATTTAAAAACAGGTTCAGCATATTATGCTCCAGCTAAAGCAACAGCAATTATGGTAGAAGCAATATTAAAAGATACAAAGCAAATTCACCCATGCGCAGTTTATCTTGATGGGCATTATGGGCATAGTGATGTAGTATCAGGTGTGCCAGTAGCTCTTGGTGCAAATGGGGTAGAGAAACTATTTGAAATGACACTAAATGAAGAGCAGACAAAACAGTTTGCACACAGTGTTGAGTCAGTTCGTGAAATGATAAATGTTTTAAAAGAGAAGAATTTTTTTGATTAGCTTTTGGGCTTTGCTCAAAAGAGCTTAGAGCCAAGGGTTTAGAACAAAGATTTTTGAGCTTTAAGTAAACTTTTAAAACTCAAACTATTTGACTTTAGCTTTTAGCTTTTAGCTTTGCGCTTTATGCTAAAATCTCTTTAGCATTTTAAAATTAATATAAAGGATAAAAATGAGAGAAATTGCTTATGATGATATTGTAAATGCAGTTAAAAATATGATTTTAGTAACTGCAACAAATTTGCCAGAAGATACTCTTGAAGCTTTGCAAGAGGCTTACGATAACGAAAAGTCGCCAGTTGCAAAAGAGGTTATTGCACAACTTCTTGAAAATGCGAAAATTGCAAAAGATGAAAAACGCCCACTATGTCAAGATACAGGCTTAGCAGTATTTTTTGTAAAAGTTGGTGCAGATGTAAAAGTTGTTGGTGGATTGCTTAAAGATGCAATTAATGAAGGAACAGAAAAAGGTTATACTGAGGGTTACTTAAGAGCTTCTACTTGTGAGCCATTTAGCCGTGCAAACTTAAAAGATACAGTAGGCTACAACCTACCAGCAATTATCCATTTTGATATTGTAGAGGGTGATAAAATAGAGATTGAATATGCTGCAAAAGGTGGTGGAAGCGAAAATGTTAGCCGTGCAAGAGTATTCCCTCCAGCAGCAGGAAAAGAGGGGATTATAGAGTTTGTAAAAGAGTGCGTTAGTGATGCAGGTGGAAACCCTTGCCCTCCAATAACAGTTGGTGTGGGAATTGGTGGAACATTTGAAAAAGCAGCTATTAGCTCTAAACACGCTCTTTTTAGAGATGTTGGCACAAAAAATCCAGACCCAGAGATGGATGAGTTAGAGCAAATTATATTAGAAGAGGTTAATAAACTTGGAATTGGTGCAATGGGAATGGGTGGAACAAAAACTGCTCTTGCAGTTCATATTGAATCAAACCCTTGTCATATAGCATCTTTGCCGGTATCTGTAAATATTCAATGTCATAGTTCAAGACACGCACATATAACTATATAAGGAGAAAATAATGGCTGAATATCATTTAACTACACCTCTAAGCGAGGAAGATACAAGAAAATTAAAAGCTGGTGATGTTGTATATTTAAGTGGTGTAATTTATACTGCAAGAGATGCTGCTCATAAACGCCTTGTTGAGCTTTTAGAAAAGGGTGAAGAGTTTCCTTTCCCAATTGAGGGAAGTGTAATTTATTTTGTAGGACCAACACCACCAAAACCAGGCGATCCAATAGGAAGTGCAGGACCAACAACAAGTTATAGAATGGATAGTTACTCTCCAACTATGTTAAAGTATGGCTCTAAAGGAATGATAGGCAAAGGAAAAAGAAACCAAGCAGTAATTGATGCTTGTAAAGAGTATGGTGGAGTTTACTTTGGGGCAACTGGAGGTGCAGGAGCTTTACTTGGTAAAAGAATTAAATCTGCTGAAGTTATTGCATATCCAGAGCTTGGACCAGAAGCAGTAAGACGCCTAGAGGTAGAGGAGTTTCCAGTTGCAGTTGTAAATGACACTTATGGAAATGACCTTTATCAAATGGGTAGAGAGATTTATGAAGTAAAAGATTAATATTATACAAATAGTCAATATTAACAAATTTATAGATGATAATTCCCATAAAGTTTGGGAATTATCTTGCTACTATTGAACTACAAAAGATATTTTTGCCGTAATTCTATATTTTACAATTTTATCATCTACTACTTTTGCGCTATGGTCTTTAATGTAAATAGATTTAATATTTTTAATAGATTTACTAGCCTCTTTTACAGCCTTTTGAGCAGCATCTTCCCAGCTCTTGTTTGATTGAGCTAATACTTCAATTACTTTTACAACTTTTGACATTATATATCCTTTTTTATTAATTATAAACAATTATATCACAAAGCTATTATTAATTAAAAAAATATAGCATATTTGAGTAGTTTAAATTAAGTAGAGTTTAATTAAAAAGAGTTACATATTAATAAAAAGTATATAAAAAGCACACAAGGTGCTTTTAGGAGATAAAATTAATTAGTGTCCGCAACCGCAGCTTCCACCTTCGCATCCACTACTTTCTACTTGCCCTGTAGCAGCTTCTTGCTCTGTTGCATCTCTTTCGCTTACAACTTTAACATTAAACATCAAATCTTTTCCTGCTAATGGGTGGTTAAAATCAACAGTTACTGTATTATCATCAAAATCAACAACTGTTACTTGAATAGTTTCACCTTGTTGTCCTTGACCATAAAGACTCATACCTTTTTCTAGCTCAATTCCCTCAAATTGCTCTCTTGGAAGTTGTTGAACTGCTTCATCATCTCTTAAACCATAAGCATCTTCAGCTTTAACTAAAATATCAGCAGTATCACCCTCACTCATACCAACTAATCCCTTTTCTAAACCAGGAATTATTTGTCCTTTACCAATTATAAACTCTAGTGGAGCTCCACCTTTGTTGCTATCTAAAATTTCGCTTTTTCCAGCTTCTGTTAATTCGTATTCAATGCCTACAACACTGTTTTCTTCTTTAATTGCCATAAAATTTCCTTTTTAAAATATTTATTGATTTTAACTTATTACACTTTATTGAAGCTTATATCACTATTTTTTTATATATTTTTTTGCCTCTTTTGCTGCTTTAGTATCTGGGTAGCTTGTGATAACAGCATTAAAAAATGTTTTTGCTTCACTGCTTCTACCTTTTTTCTTAAGCGATATAGCAGTATGTAATAATAAATTAGCCATATAACTTGCACTATCATTTAGTGTTACACTCTTTTGATAATACTCAATTGCCTCTTTGTATCTGCCTTTTT
>JAMONW010000134.1 GCA_027066355.1 Campylobacteraceae bacterium | reverse complement strand
TAACTCTTGCCATAACAACAAATAGCGCACCTAAAATTTCTGGTAATTTTGCCTCTAAATCAGCCGATAATGGATATTTTAGAGGAGGGTATGTTGCCAATTGATTTAAAATATCATCTAAACTCAACTCTTCATCAAGTTTTTTAAACTCAATAATTGTCTCTTGCAACCCTTTAGTAATTGGTAAATCACTCTCTAAAATAACATCACGCCCATTCATATTTGTATTGCGCTCCGATGCAATAAGTAAATCTACTAATTTCTTCTCTACAAAATTAGTAATCTCTTTTGCATGATTTTTGTGTATATCTAGTGAGGCAGCTTTTCTAAAAAGTGCCTCAAGTTTTGTAAATCCTATAATTGCCATTTTTTATCCTTATTTTTTAGTTGTTTTTAGAGCTTTTTCTTTAAACTCTTTTAATTTATTGATTAAATCTTCAAATAGCTTTTCGGCTTTGTTTTTGCCTTTAACCTCTTTTTCTATTTTAGATATTTCATCATTTAACATCTTATATGTTGTATCTGAAGTGCTTACATACCCTAGGGCTTCAGATTTTTTAAGTGCCTCTTTTGCTGCTGCTAAGTGTGAAAGTGCTAATTTTTTATTATTTTTTGCAACTTTACTTGCAGCATTAATTAAATCTTGAGCAACTAAAATTCCAATTGGAGTAATAGTTTTAACATTTACAAAAGTATTTAAAGTATTAACTAAAATTGCTTTTGCATCAGCAAGTTTACCCTCTTTTAGATTCTTAGCTGCAAGTTTTAAAGCATTTGGATATGTTGCAAGTGGTAAATTTACAGTTATAAAATCTACTTCATCAACAAGTCCTAGCATAATGTTTCTTGCATCTTGAACTCTCTTTTTATCAAGTAGTGCTTCTGCAGTAATTACAGCATTTTCTACATCATAAGCAGTTCCAACAAATTGAGATACAATTACTTTGCCATCAATTGGTAAAAGTGCTGGTGCTTTTGGATCACTTAAGGTTACTTCTATTTTACCAATAGCCTTTTCTAAGTTTTTAATTGCTTCATCTTTTTTATTTGCATCAATAGAAGCAATTGTTTTTACCACATAATTAATAGACTCAACAGCCTCTTTTACAACTTTAATATCACTCTTTTTCTTATTTGCGTTAGCTTTTGCAGCTACAACAGCATTAGCAGATACATTTTTAGTTGATGCATTAGCATCTAAAGCATATGCTTGTGTTCCAAATAAAGAAATTGCTACTATAGATGATATTAATAGTTTTTTCATATTTTCTCCTTTGTTTCAATTTTTGTTACAGATGGAAGTTTATAGCTTTTTTAAATTTTTATATGCTACATAAGTTGCAAAAGGTATAATTAGCAAAAATAGTTAAGGAAATATATGAATTTAAAAGATTTAGATAGTTTTGTTTTAGAAGATATACTAACAAGTGATCATCCATCTAGCTTTACAAAAAGAGATAGTTATGCTCTGCTTATTTTAAGATTGCCAGAGGTCAATAGTGAGATAAAATTAAACTCATATGCATTTATTATTGAAAAAAATAGTGTTCAAATATATAATAGAGATGCAAAAGAGCTAGAATCTCTTGGAACATTAGATAAATTCATAGATTTTTTAGATAACAAAATCGATAAACTATTAAAAAATATACAACAATATCATATAGAAATTGATAATTTAGAAGAGAGTTTATATGATTCACATATTGATAAAAAATTTATGGAAAAGTGGTTAAATTTTAAAAAAAATACCTCTTTAATAAATAGATTGATGTTTCACTCAACAATTGCAATTGAGTTATTTGTAAACTATTTAAAGAAAAACTCTATATTAGATTATAATGAACATGCTTTAGTTGATGTAATTCAAGAGATGAATAGAGTAAAAGATTTATCAAAATCTGCACTTGATAAATTGGATAACTTATATGACTTTTATAGAGCTAAAGTAGATGAAAAAATGAATAGAAATGTATATTATTTAACTCTACTATCTGGTCTATTTTTGCCACTAACGCTAGTTACAGGATTTTTTGGTATGAATACAGGTGGTTTACCATTTACAGATGATTCATACGGCACATTAAAAGTTGTAGTTATATCTATTATTTTAGAGTTACTCTTCTTTTTACCATTTTTTATTTTAAATTCTAAAAATAGAAGTAGTTAAATTTTAAAATTGATTAAATATTTAACTTTTTTAATTTAGTTATATCAACAATTTTGCCTTTTTTATGCACTTTGCAATACTCTACAACCATCCCATGCGCTCTAGCATAAGATTGGGCGCGCAATAGATTTGGAAAAACTTCTATATAACCACTGTAAAAGCTATCAGTTATCCACTCTTGAAGCTCTAAGTAGCTTTCAAACTCATATCCAAATGCATTTAAGAGCCTATTTGTATAGCTATCTACCACAAAAGCCTCTTTATAACAAGCATAATTTAAAATGGCATCTGCACTCTCTTGCCCTATGCCTTTTTGAGCCAAAAGCCACTCTCTTGTAGCCTCATTTTTAAAGCTCTCAAAATTTCCAAACTCATATAAAATATTTTGAGCTAATTGGTTTATATTTTTAGACTTAGCTTTATAAAACCCACTTGGGCGAATAAGCTCTTGAAGTAAAGCAATATCGATATTTGCTAACTTTTCTAAATCTAAAATATTTACATTTTTTAAATTATCTAAAGCTTTTTCAACATTGCTCCAAGTAGTATTTTGTGTTAATATAGCCCCAACAACTACTTCAAAACTCCCACTATTTGGCCACCACCAGCTATCACGACTCTTATTATCATATCCTGCAAGTTTTAAAATTTTAAAAATTTTGGTTGAATTTTCTATCATTTTACTATTTCTTAATTAAAATTTATAGAACCATTATATCATATAGTTATATATGTTTATAATAAATATTTAATTTTTAAGTAATTTTTTTTAGTAATTATTCCACTTGTAAATTTTTTTAAAGGAAATTAAATGAGAGTTTTAAGAGATATTTTTAAAAAGAGTTTTTTGTTATCTGTAGTGGCTTCGACAGTAGTTTATGCTACTAATGGTGATGAGTTAATTGGTGTAGGTGCAAAAACTAGAGCAATGGGTGGTGCTGGTATTGCACTAGATCATGGTGCAGAGTCAACACTTGTAAACCCCGCACTAATAACAAAAGTAAAATCTACAGATATTACTTTAGGTGGAACAGTATTTATGCCTACAATTAAAACAGATTTAGGTCCAAGCGGAAAATTATCAGAGAGTAAAAATAATTTAAACATTATTCCTTTGGCTCTAATTGCAAATAAAATTAGCAAAAACTTATATTTTGGTATTGGTATGTATGGAACTGCTGGTATGGGGGTTGATTTTAGAACAAAAGATAATTTAATGAATATGGAAGATACCCTTCAACTTTTGCAGTTTGCTATACCTGTAGCATATAAAAGAGGTCCTTTAAGTGTGGGAGTGTCATTAATATTACAATATGGCTCTTTAGATATTAATTATAAAAATAATATGAGTAAAAATCCACAAACTGTAGGATATGGTCAAAAACAAGACTATAAAGTTGGTGCTAATATAGGTTTAACTTACGATTTTGATAATGGCTTCTCTGTGGGTGCAGTTTATAAGAGTAAAATAAAAATGAGTTATGCAAAAGTTATCTCTTTGGCAACTAAAATGTTTGGATTAAATATAGGTGATGCTTTGGCTCAACCTGCAGAGCTTGGTTTTGGAGTAGCTTATACAAATGGCGCTCATAGAGTTGCACTAGATTATAAAATAATTAAATGGGGTTCAGCTCAAGGCTACAAAGATTTTGGCTGGAAAGACCAAGATGTTATAGCTTTAGGTTATGAGTATAAAACTGGTAAATATATACTTAGAGCAGGGTATAACTATGCTTCTAATCCACTAATTATTAGAGATGGCTTTACACAAAAAGGGGCAATTTATAATGCATTTAATTTACTAGGATTTCCAGCTACTTCAAAGCATCACTTTACTGTAGGGGTAGGGTATAGATTTAATAAATTTTTATATGGAGATTTAGCTTTAGTTTACTCTCCAAAAAGTAAAACAAGTGCTAGTTTAAAAGGAATAGGAATAAATAGCATAAAAAATGAGCATAGCGAACTTAGTTTAACTGCTCAAGTTAGTTATAAGTTTTAAACTTTAGATGCTTTAAATTTTGCACAAGTTATTTCTTGTGCAAATTGATTTAAAATTAAAATACCTTTATTTACTATCTCCAGCAAATGGCATTAATGCACTAGCCCAAGTTAAGCCACCTCCAAATGTATCAAGAAGCATTAATTCACCTTTTTTAAGTCTGCCACTTTCATAGATATCATTAATTGCCATAGGAATTGAAGCAGCAGAGGTATTGCCGTATTTATGAACCGTTAAAACTACTTGCTCTTTGCTCATATTAAGTGCATTTCCTACTGCATTAATAATGCGATAATTAGCTTGATGAGGCACAAAATGAGGTATATCTTTAGCTTCTAAATTATTTTCTTCTAATATCTCTTTTACATCTTTTGTAAGTGTCTTTACTGCTAATTTAAAAGTTTCATTACCCTTCATTTTAACAAACTGCAAGTGTTCATCTAATACTTTTTGAGAAGCTGGATTAACGCTCCCTGGGCTTGGAGTGATTAAAAAGTCCCAATAGCTACCATCAGCACTTGCGTGAATATCAATAAATCCCTCTTCTTTATTTGCAGTTGCACTAATTACTGCTGCTCCAGCACCATCGCCAAATAAAACACAAGTGTTTCTATCGCTCCAATCTACAATTGAGCTAAATTTCTCAGCTCCAATTACTAAAACATTTTTTTTC
>JAMONW010000133.1 GCA_027066355.1 Campylobacteraceae bacterium | reverse complement strand
TCTTCCATACCGCTTTTTCCAGCACCACTTGTTGCTTGATAAGTGCTTACATCAACTCTTTTAATATCGCCATATAAATCGTATAATGGTTTTAGCGCTAAAACCATTTGAATTGTTGAACAGTTTGGATTTGCTATAATTCCTTTTTCTCTCCAAGCTGCAATATCTTGTGGATTCACTTCTGGCACAACTAAAGGCACTTCTGGATCCATTCTAAAGTGGCTTGTATTATCTATTACAACAGCTCCTGCTTCTACTGCAAACTTAGCAAATTTAGCCGAAACACTTCCACCTGCACTAAAAAAAGCAATATCTATATCTCTACCTTCAAAAACATCTTCTGTTAGTTCTTCTACTTTATACTCTTTGCCTTTAAACTCAATTACCCCACCAGCACTTCTTGCACTTGCTAGTGGCAAAACATTGCCTACTGGAAAATTTTGCTCTTCTAATATTCTAAATATCTCTTCGCCAACAGCTCCAGTTGCACCTGCTACTGCTATGTTGTATAATCTACTCATTGTTTTCATTTCCTTCTGTTTTTTCTTCAATACTATTTTCTGCTACTTCACTAGTTTCATCATCTATGCAATTATCTTCCTCTTTTGGGTCTTTTGGACACTTTGCAATGCTAACAACGCCATCTTTACCCTCTACAGATACAACTTTTACACCACTTGTGTTTCTTCCAGCTTTTCTAATTTGTTGCATATCAACTCTAATCATTTTACCAACGCTTGTTAAGCTCATTAAATCTTGATCCTCTTCTACAATAACAGCTCCAACCAAATCGCCTGTTCTGTTTGTAAGTTTCATAGCAATTACACCTTTTCCAGCACGAGATTGCTCTCTATACTCATTTGCACTTGTTCTCTTACCAAGTCCTTTCTCACTAACTATTAGCAACTCTTGCTCTTGGTTATCAATTAGTGTAGCTGCGCAAACATAATCACTATCTATTTTAAACTTAATTCCTGTAACTCCACGCCCTACTCTTCCAATCTCTCTTACATCTTCAACTTTAAATCTAATACATTGCCCTTTTTTAGTTGCAATAAACATCCATTTAGTTTCAGGCATAATAATTTCTGCAGTTACAATTTCGTCATCTTCATCTAAATTAATTGCCCTTACTCCATTGCTTCTTATATTAGAGTATTCACTAAGTTTTGTTCTTTTTACAATACCATTTTTAGTAAAGAATACAAGAGATTTTCTCTCGTCAAAATCACAAGTTGGTATTATTGCTTTTATCTTTTCACCAGCTTGTAAATTGATCAAATTAACTACTGCTTTACCTTTTGCCGTTCTGCTACCCTCTGGTATTTTATAAACCTTTAACCAATACAACTGCCCTCTATTAGTTACAAACATTAAAGTATCATGGGTATTTGATATAAAGAACTTCTCAATAAAGTCATCATCATAGGTAGTAACTGCAATTTTTCCCTTGCCACCACGATTTTGACGCTCATAAAGCTTTATAGGAACTCTTTTTATATAGCCTCTATGTGTAATTGTAACAACCATTGGCTCATTTGGAATTAAATCTTCAATATCAATATCATCATAATCTTCAACAATTTCAGTTCTTCTTTTTGAACTATAACTCTCTTTAATCTCTAAAAGCTCATCTCTAATAATTTCATTAATTTTTTCTTCACTCTTTAGAATTGCTTGTAGTTTTTCAATCAACTCTAAAAGCTCTTTTAATTCACTCTCAATTTTTTCAATTTCAAGACCAGTTAATCGACGTAATCTCATCTCTAAGATTGCTCTTGCTTGAACTTCACTTAAATTAAATCTCTCTATTAAATTATTTCTTGCATCTTCATCATTAGCACTAGCACGAATAATTTTAATTACTTCATCAATATTATCAACTGCAATCTTTAAGCCCTCTAAAATATGAGCTCTTGCTCTTGCTTTTTCAAGTTCAAAAATTGTTCTTCTAATTACAACTGTTCTTCTATGTTTTAAGAAAATCTCTAACATTTGAGGTAAATTAAGAATTTTAGGCTCTTTATTTACAATTGAGAGCATTATAATTCCAAATGTAATTTGCATTTGAGTTGATTTATAGAGGTTATTTAAAATAATATCACTCATCGCATCACGCTTTAACTCAATTACAACCCTAATTCCATCTCTATCTGATTCATCTCTAATTTCACTAATACCATCTATTTGCTTATCACGAACAAGCCCAGCTATATTTTCAATTAACTTAGATTTATTAACTTGATAAGGTAACTCATCTATTACAACTACCTCTTTATTTTTCTTCTGTTCAATATGAGTTTTTGCTCTAACTTTAATGCGCCCACGACCAGTTGTATAAGCATCTACAATACCTTTTTTACCAAAAATTATACCACCTGTTGGAAAATCTGGTCCTTGCACATACTCAATTAATTCATTAACACTAATTTCAGGATTTTCAAGATATGCTAATAGTGCATCAATTAATTCATCTAAACGGTGTGGCGGAATATTTGTAGCCATACCAACAGCAATACCACTAGAACCATTTAAAAGTAAATTTGGTATTCTACTAGGTAAAACCTCTGGCTCTCTCATTGAGTCATCATAGTTTGGTATAAAATCAACAGTATCTTTATCAATATCTTTTAATAACTCTTCTGCAATCTTTGTCATTCTAGCTTCTGTATAACGCATAGCAGCTGCATTATCACCATCAATAGAACCAAAGTTACCCTGCCCATCAATTAGTGGCTCCCTCATAGAGAAGTCTTGAGCCATTCTAACAAGTGCATCATAAACTGCATTATCACCGTGTGGATGATACTTACCTATAACATCCCCAACAATACGAGCTGATTTTTTATAACTAGCACGGTGAGTTAAGTTTAACTCATTCATAGCAAATAAAATACGACGATGCACAGGTTTAAGCCCATCTCTTGCATCTGGTAAAGCACGACCAACAATTACACTCATAGAGTAATCAAGGTAACTACCCTTTATACTCTCTTCGATATTAATATCTTCAACTAAGTTGCTCTCAAATAAATCACTCATTACACCCCTTTTTTAGGCAATTAAATAGTAGTTATTATACCTAAAAGAGTTAAAACTTAAGAATATATAATAAAGATTAAAATTTAGCTTTTGCTTTTTAATAATAGAGTTTAAATTATCAACTCAAAATTTTCTTAATAGCTTCAGAGCAAATTGCCAAGCCAAAAGCTCCAGTAACTCCCACAAAAGAGCCTTTCTCTTTTACTTTTGGCTCTTCTGTGCTAAAAATCACAGTAAATTTTTTATTAAATTTAGCTTTTTTTAGTTCATTTCTTATTTTTCTAGCAAGTGCGTCGCCATGGGTTTTAAATATGGTGCTTACCTCTATTTTGCTAAAGTCATATCTTTTTGCACTACCTAAGCTCATTATTAACTTTTTGTAACATTTTTTAGCAACTTCAACTTTTACTTTTGTAGTATCTGCACAATCTAACACAATATCGTATGGCTCAAAATCAAAACTCTCAACCCAAGCTAAATCCATCTTTTGGTTTATGGTTGTGATTTTTGGATATAACTCTTTTAAAACTTTGGTTTTTAATTTTCCCTCGTTTCCTAACGCTCCAATTTGCCTATTTTGGTTTGTTGTGTCATAACTATCATAATCAACAATTGTAATATCTCTTATGCCACTTTTATAGAGGCAATCAAGTGCAAAACTACCAACCCCTCCAACTCCTAAAATTAGCACTTTTGCTTTAGTTAATTTTTCAAAATCACTACCAAATAACTCTTTGCATCTTGTTAAAGCCACTCTTGAACCCTTTTTATACTCTCATAGTGTGTCATATCTAAATGTATTGGTGTTATACTTGTATAACCATTTGCAATTGCTTCTATATCGCTTAAATCATGCTTTGGGTTTTTGGTTGGGTGCCACTCTACCTTTGGTAAACCAATCCAGTAATACTCTTGCCCTCTTGGATTTATATGAACCTCGGCATCAAAACCATAACTTCTACGCCCTGCGTGAGTTACTTTTAGCTCTTTTTTAGCAATTTTTGTTGGTGGAATATTTACATTTAAAAATTTTCTATCTTCAAGTGGTAAGCCCTTTTTAAAAAACTTTTCTACCAAATTAAAAGCTACCTCTTTTGCATAAGAGTAGTCTAAATTTGCTAAATTATCATACTCTTTATTATAAACTTGCGAAAATGCAATTGCTGGAATACCTTGCAAAACTGCCTCCATAGCAGCAGAAGCTGTGCCAGAATATGTAATATCTTCACCCAAATTCGCACCTATATTTATGCCACTTACAACTAAATCTGGCTTTTTTTCTTTAAATAATTTTGTAAGAGATAAAAATACACAATCACTTGGTGTGCCATCATCTAACTTATAGAAATTCTCTTCTAACTCAATAAAACGCAAAGGGCGTGTAAGAGTTAAAGAGTGTCCACAAGCTGATTTTTCTAGTGTTGGGGCAACTACAACTACATTTGCTATATTTTCTAAAGCCTCTTTTAGCGCATATAAGCCTTTAGATTCAAAACCATCATCATTAGTTATTAAAATAGTTTTAGACATACTCTGCCTTTAAATTTTTTTGTTATAATATCGTAAAATTTCACAAAAAGGAAACATAGTGCAAAAAGTTCCTATGCTAGAAGTAACTTACAAAAAATTAAGTGAAGAGCTAGAGCAGCTAAAGAGCCAAGAGAGAGCAAAAATTGCTAAAATTATAGATGAGGCAAGAGAGCTTGGAGATTTAAAAGAGAATGCTGAATACCACTCTGCAAAAGAGCGCCAAGGCTTAATGGAAGCTAGAATTACAGAACTTACTGATATTATTGGCAGAGCGCAGGTAATTGACCCTTCTACTCTTGCGCATGAAAGAATTAGCTTTGGTTCAACTGTTGTTTTAATAGACCAAGATACAGATGAAGAGTTAACTTATACTATAGTTGGAGTGCAAGAGTCTAATCCAAACAAAGGACTTATCTCAATTCAATCACCTATGGCAAGAGCTTTACTTGGCAAAGAAGAGGGAGATGAAGTAGAGCTAAATTTACCAAATGGCAAAAAAAGCTTTGACATTGAAGAAGTTAAATATACTCCAATAGAGCTTTAAAATGAGCTTTAATGTAGGTATTGTAGGGGTTAGTGGTTATACAGGCTTAGAGCTTGTAAAGCTAATTTTAAACCACCCAAAATTTAACTTATCTTATGTTGCCACAAGCAAAGGCGATAGCTCTTTGGATATTTTGCATCCATCTCTAAAGGGTATTATTAATCAAAATGTAGAAGTTGCAAATGCCAAAGATATTGCAAAAGTTTGTGATTTGGTTTTTTTAGCTCTTCCTCACAAAACTGCAATGGGCTTTGCAAAAGAGTTAATTACACTAAATATTAAAGTAGTTGATTTATCTGCTGATTATCGCTTAGAGTTAGAAACATATGAGAGTGCATATTGCCAACATGAAGATAAAGAGAATTTAAAACACTCTGCTTATGGCTTAATTGAGTATTTTAGAAGTGATATTAAAAGTGCAAAAGTTACTGCATCTCCTGGATGCTACCCAACTGCAACACTTTTAGGTTTACTGCCATTTGT
>JAMONW010000132.1 GCA_027066355.1 Campylobacteraceae bacterium | reverse complement strand
AAATTGGCATGATGTAGAAGACCCACTAACTTGGGTTCATACTTCTGCTGAGGGTAGCTTAGAGTATAAAACACTCTTTTACATTCCAAAAGTTGCACCAATGGATATTTTTAGAGCAGATTTTAAACCAGGAGTTAAGCTATATATAAAAAGAGTGTTTATTACTGATGATGAGAAAGAGCTTTTACCACTATATTTAAGATTTGTTAGAGGTATTATTGATAGCGAGGATTTACCACTAAATGTAAGCCGTGAAATATTGCAAGAAAATAGAATTTTAGCAAATATTAAACAAGCTTCAGTTAAAAAGATTTTAAATACAATCAAAAAGCTAAAAGATGAAGATTTTAAAATATTTAGTGAGCAATATAATAAACTTATTAAAGAGGGAATTTACACAGACTATACAAACAAAGAGCTTCTTTTAGATATTGTGCGCTATAAATCTAGCGCAGTTGAGGGTGTTACATCTTTGGCTGAGTATATTGAGCGTGAAGAGAAGAAAGAGGGTAGAGCAAAAGAGATTTACTATATTATTGGAGATGATGAGAATATATTAAGAAATTCACCACTTCTTGAAGCATATAAGAAAAACGATTTAGAGGTGCTAATTTTAGATGATAAAGAGTTTGATGAAATTGTAACTCCAACAATTGGTGAGTATAAAGAGTGGAAATTAGTTGATGTTTCTATGGTTGAGCCACCAAAAGTTAAAGAGGATGAAAAAGAGCTAGAAGAGCTTAAGAAGAGTTATGAAAATTTAATAAATACCTTTAAAACAACTCTTGGCGATAGTGTAAAAGATGTAAAAGTTACTACAAGATTGGTTGAAAGCCCAAGTTGTGTTGTGCCAGATAGCTCAGACCCAATGGCTTCAATGCGCCATATGTTTGTGCAAATGGGACAAGAAGAGCCAGAGTTACCACTAATACTAGAGCTAAATGGAGAGCATGAGCTTATTAAAAAGCTAAAAGATAGCACAGATTTAGATTTGCTAAAAGATAGTGCTTGGCTTCTACTAGATAGTGCTAAAATGGCTGAAGGAATTGAGCCAAAAGATAAAGTAGAATTTAGCAAAAGAGTAGCAAAACTTTTAAATAAAGCCTTTTAATTTATTGGGCATTTTGCCCATAAGTAACAATCTTTATCTCTCTTAAACTTCCTTATATGTAGTTATTAAAAATAATTTCAATTTAGATATAATTATAAAAAAATATAAATTAGGAAAAATAATGGATTTAATAACAAAGATAAAATCTTTTTCAAGAGAGAAAAGAGCTACTGTTGTTGCAACTGCAAGTGCTACACTTCTTGCTCTTATTAAGCTTATAATTGGCATTATGAGTGGTTCTGTGGCTGTAATAGCAAGTGCAATTGATTCTATTTTAGATACTGCAATATCAATATTTAACTTTTTTGCTATTAAAAAAGCAGAAGAGCATCCTGACGATAATTTTAACTATGGAAAAGGTAAAATTCAAGCAATTGCTGGAGTAATAGAGGGAACAATTATCACTATTTCTGGGCTTTATATTATATATGAGGGTATTAGTAAGCTAATTTATAAAAAAGATACTCAAATGCTTGGTGTATCTGTTGGTGTTATGATTATTTCAATTGTGGTAACTTGGTTTTTAGTTAAGTATTTAGAAAAAATTGCAAAAGAGACTGATAATATTGTTGTAAAATCTGATGCTTTGCACTATAAAGCCGACCTCTTAAGCAATGGTGCAGTTTTATTGGCACTTTTTTTAGTATCTATTACTGGGCTTGATTTTATAGATGCTATTTTTGGTATAGCTATTGGTGGATATATTATATATTCAGCTTATGAGATAATAAGAGATGGAGTTTTAATTTTGCTTGACCGCTCTCTTGAAGCTGATATTGTTGCAAAAATTGGTGAAATAATTTCTAATACTCCAGAAGTTAGAGGATACCACTATTTAAAAACAAGAACAGATGGCACTCATAATTTTGTAGATTTTCACTTGGTTTTAACACCAGAGATGACTTTGGCCAAAGCGCATGATATTGCAGAAGATATAATCTGTAAAATATCTGCCTTAGAGCCAAATAAGGGGTGGTTAATAAATCCTCATTTTGACCCACACGATGATGAAGAGATAAATATTAGATATTTTGAAGGAAAAGCTAGTTGTGAAAAAGAGTAGGGCTATATATTTATGTTCACCTAAAAAGGTAGAGGGAACAATATCTTTACCAATGATAAAATTTAACTTAATTAAAGATAAGTTAGATTTTCAAGAGTGTGATACTTTGATGTTTACATCTAAACAAGCTGTTTATTATGTAAATGAGCTAGATAAATCGTGGAAAAATTATCCTGTAATTGCAATAGGAAGTGCTACTAAAAAAGTAGTTCAAGAGTTGGGAGGAGATGTTATTTATCAACCCAAAAACTATTATGGAAAAGAGTTAGCAAATGGAGTTTTAAAATATTTTAAAGATAGAAAAATTCTCTATATAAGACCAAAGATTATCTCTTTTGATAGTAAAAATTATTTAGAAAATAGAGGTGTTATTTTAAAAGAAGAGATAATATATGAAACAAACTGCATTAAATATAGTGATAAAACTTTAGAGAAAAATGCAATAGTAATTTTTACCTCTCCATCTACAATTGAGTGTTTTTTTAAGAGTTTTGAGTGGGATAGTAGCTACTTGGCAGTTGTAATTGGAAATAGCACATTAAAAAAATTGCCAAGTTTTGTTAGAGCAGTTGTTGCGGATGAAGCAACTATTGACTCTTGCATAAAAAAGGCAAAAAGAGTATAATTTTTTAATAAATTTATATAATTTATATACATTTTTTTAAAATTTTGCTATAATATAAATATATTTTAAAAAATAATATTAAAGTTATTTTTTAAGCTTTATTTAATAATATACTACTGCCTGAGTAGTTCGCTAAAATTGCAAATGGGGTCCAACATTTAAGTATTGGAGGACATGTAGTTAAGTCTGTGAGTGGGTGGCTTTGTTTGAGCTAAGTTAATTTAGCGAGAAGTTGCCCCCTAAGGGCTTACTCTCTCCTCCACCGTTGGCTTTTTAGGGCCGACACATGCAAACCTACGGCTACTTGGGTAGTTCTTCTCTTTTTGTTTTAATCATATTTCTTATTTAATCTTACTTAGATGATTATATTGATATAATAACTAAAATATTTTTTGGAGTCTATTTATATGAAAGTATTAATTATTGGTAGTGGTGGTAGAGAGTATTCAATAGGATATGCACTTAAAAAAGATGATAATGTAGATAAAATATATTTTGCTCCAGGTAATGGTGCAACACCAAAACTAGGTGAAAATATTAATATAAAAGATTTTAATGAGTTGGCAAATTTTGCAAAAGAAAATGAAATAAATTTAACAATTGTTGGACCAGAGGATCCACTTGTAAATGGGATTGTAGATGTTTTTAAGGAGCAAGGTTTAACAATTTTTGGCCCTAGTAAAGCTGCTGCACAACTAGAAGGCTCTAAGGTATTTATGAAAAATGCACTAAAAAAATATGATGTGCCAACTGCTAAATATATAGAAACAACATCTCTTGAAGAGGCAAAAGAGTTTATATCAACTATGAGTGAACCAATTGTTGTAAAAGCAGATGGACTTTGTGCCGGAAAAGGTGTAATAATTGCTCAAAGCAAAGATGAAGCAATTGAAGCTGCTAGTGGAATGCTAAGTGGAGAGAGTTTTGGTGAAGCTGGAACTAAGATAATTATTGAAGAGTATTTAGATGGTTATGAGTTATCAATCTTTGCAGTTTGTGATGGAAAAGATTATGTTGTTTTACCAGCTGCACAAGACCACAAAAGAGTAGGAGATGGAGATACAGGTCCAAATACTGGAGGGATGGGTGCTTATGCTCCAACACCTTTAGTTAATGATGAAATTTATAAAAAGGTAAGAGAAAGAGTTATTGAGCCTACACTTAAAGGCTTAGAGGCTGATGGAATGCCATATAGTGGAGTGCTATTTATAGGAATTATGGTAGTAGATGGTGAGCCAATTGTTTTAGAGTATAATGTTAGATTTGGCGACCCTGAGTGTGAAGAGTTGATGGTTTTATTGAAAACTCCAGCTAGTGAGTTGTTTATGGGGGCTGCAACAGGTAATTTAGCAAATACAAACATTGAATTTGAAGATAAATATGCTGTTGGTGTTGTAGTAGCTAGTAAAAACTATCCATACTCTAGCAGTGAACCAGCAGAGATTATTATTGATGAAATTGTAGATGAAGATTTAGCAAAAAACTCTTATATAGCATATGCAGGAGTTAGCCAAGATGAAGATGGAAAGCTTTTGGCTACTGGTGGAAGGGTGCTTGTGTGTGTAGGATTAGGTAGTAGTATTAAAGAGGCAAGAGATAGGGCATATATGCTTGTAGGACAAGTTCATTTTATTGGCAAAAAGTGTAGAATGGATATTGCTTATCAAGCTTTAAAAGATTGAAATGGAGTATAATTTGAGTAATGTAGAGTATGCGTCAATTGGAAAAAGAGCTATTGCTTTTTTTATTGATGATATAATTGTTTCGTTTCTTTACATTATTATATTTTATGATCAAATTATTAAATTAAAGAGTCAAGATGAGATGGTAGCCTTTATAGTGGAGTATAGCTGGGTTTTACTTTTACTTAAAGTTATATATCACTCATTTTTTATTGCTTATAATGGTGCAACAATTGGGAAATATTTTGCTAAAATAAAAGCTATAGATGAGGATAGTGGAAAAAATTTAACTTGGAGTAGGTCTATACTTAGAGCTATAGTAAGAGAGATTGGAGAGAGTTTTTTTTATTTTACATTTTGGTTTGCTTTTGTTGATAGTAAAAGACAAACTCTTCATGATAAAACAAGTAAATGTGTGGTGATAAATGTTTAAAATTAATAGAAGTATAATAGTAGCTGTATTATTTGGCAATCTTTTGTTTGCTCAAACAACAAATGAAATTGAAGTTTATGCAAATAGTGTAGTTGATCATGGTAATAATGCTGAAATTACTGGTGGTGTAGTAATAGAGTATAAAGGTGATTTACTTAGCGCAAAGAGTGCTAAGTATGATAAAGCTAATAATAGATTAATTTTAAATGATAGTGTAACAATTATTGGCAAAAGTGGAAAAAGAATAAATGCCAAAGAGCTAACAGTTAATTTAGATAATGACCACATTAAATTTAAAGATTTTTTTGAAATTGATAAAGAAGATATTTGGATAAGTAGCACTAAAGCTAAACAAGAAGAGAATATATATAATTTGCAAAATGCACTATTTTCTAGCTGTGATGTAAATAATCCAGATTGGATGGTTGGTTTTGATAAGGCTGTTTATGATACAAAAACTAAGATGCTAAAGCTTAGTGATGCAAAAGTTTATATAAAAGATATACCAGTTTTCTATTTTCCATATATTCCTCTATATTTAGGAAAAGAGAGAAAAACTGGTCTGCTTAGACCAGTTTGGGGGAATATTAATGATGAAGGATATCTATATGAGCAACCATTTTTTTGGGCAATTAGCAAAAGCCAAGATTTAGAGATAAATCCTCAAATTAGAACCAAAAGGGGAAGTGGTTTATACTTGACATATAGATTTGTTCACGCAAAAGATGCAAAAGGCACAATAAAAGCTGGTTATTTTAAAGATAAATTAAGTTATACCAATAAGTATAATTTAAAATATAAAAAACATTATGGAGTTGAGATTGATTATACTAATGGTTCAGTAATTGATTCTCTATCAACTGATGGATATGAAAATAAGTTATATCTAAATGGTATATATTTTAGTGATGGTGATTATGTTGGTTTGCAAATAAATAGATTAAATCATTATAAAATTGGCTCATATTATGATTCAAGAGCAAACTATTTTATTAGGAATAACTACTTCTATAGTGGCATAGGATTTAGATACTTTAAATCGGATAATAGTGTAAATAATGATAATACTATACAAATATTACCAAATTTACATTTTCATATACCATATACAAATATACTATTTAATAATCTTTCATACTCTGCAGATTTAGCAGTTACTAACTATACAAGAAAAGAGGGAACTAAAGCCTTAAGAGTAAAACTTAAAGCTCCTCTTGAGATGCATTTTTCTATGTTTAATAACTATTTAAACTTAAATATTGCAGAAGAGATTGAGTCAAGTGGGTATGATTTTTATAATGTTCCAATTGATCAAAAGAAATATAGTTCAATTGTTATGAATCATAAAATAGAGTTAGCTAGTGAATTAACTAAAGTTTATGATAGTGGAATACATACAATGCTAAATAGTGTTACTTTTACAAAAAGTTCATTAATGAGTGATGAGTGGATGAAATATAGTGAAATTCCACAAAATTTAAAAAATGATTTTATAGATGATATACCATTTGCTTCAAAATTAACTTTTAGAACTCATCAGTTTTGGCAAAGTTTTGCTAAAAAAGGCTTAAATATTGACTATATTTTAGAAGCACACTACTACTTTAAAGAGCATAAACTTAGAGATTTAACTCAAGAGTTTAGTATTGATTATAAAAATTGGAGTATATATAGCCAAATTGGATATTCATTTTTACATAAAAAAACAACAGGTATATATAATAAATTAGGTTATGATAACAATAAATATGGTCTATTTTTATCATATCTTTGGAAAAAAGATTACTTAAGTTTAGAAACTGTATCTAAAGATTTAGGTGTTGATGGATATTACAATTTTAATGACAATTTAAAATTAAGAGCTTCTGCATCATATGATTTAAAAAATAAAAACTTAAAAAATTGGGAAATAGGTAGTAACTATAATAAACACTGTTGGGATTTAGATATATCTTTTGGAGAAGATATAAGACCAGTTATAAAAAGTGATGGAAGTAGAGGCTCAATTAGTAATAACTATATTAAAGCTCAAATAACAGTTCTTCCATTTGGATTCTCTTATAGTGCAGCAAAATAGTATTAATGAGGCATTAGAAATTTTGGATTTGCCTCGATTTATTACAAAAGATGAAATAAAAAGAAAATATAAAGAACTCGCAAAAAAATATCATCCTGATATTTGCAAAGATACTCAAAAAATGCA
>JAMONW010000131.1 GCA_027066355.1 Campylobacteraceae bacterium | reverse complement strand
CAATGTATCTGCAAGGTGTAGAGAGTGTTTATGATTTGGTGTGGAATAAAAGAGGCAATGAAGTTACAACTTATGGTGATGTTCACAAAGAGAGTGAGTATGAATTTAGTAAATATCACTTTGAAGTAGCCTCTACAGATATGCTTTTTAGACACTTTGAAGATGCTAGTAATGAGTGTAAGCTCTGTTTAGAAAAAGGTTTACCACTTCCTGCTTATGATGAGTGTATGAAAGCCTCTCACGCATTTAATGTGCTTGATGCTAGAAAAGCAATTTCTCAAGCTCAAAGACAAAACTATATTTTAAAGGTGCGTGAACTATCTGTTGGTTGTGCAAAATTATATAAAGCCCAAGAGCAAGAGAGAAATGCTAGAGTAAAAGGGACAAAAGCTTAATGACACTCAAAGAGATTTATAATAAATTAGATGAAATAAGCCCATTTGAACTACAAGAAAAATGGGATAATAGTGGGCTTATATTGGGTGATTTTAATAGTGGAATTAAAGAGATAGTTTTATCTTTAGATATTGATGAAGAAATAATAAAAAATGCAAATGATGGGACACTCTTTATTGTGCATCACCCCTTGATTTTTGGAAAATTAAGCTCACTAAATTTAGCAAAATATCCTGCAAATTTACTAGCATTAATGATTAAAAAAAATCAAAGTTTAATTGCAATGCATACAAATTTTGATAAAACTCACTTAAACAAATATGTTTTTGAAGAGATTTTAGGTTTTAAAATAGAAAAACAGAGTGATTTTATTTGTAGTTCAAAAGTTAATTTAAAAACAGTTGAACTTTTTAAGCTATTAAAAGAGAGACTTAATTTAAAGAAAATTAAAGTTGTAAACTACAAAGAAAAAATCAATTCAATAGCCCTAACTACTGGTGCAGGAGCAAGTTTATTAGATTTTATCGATGCAGATTGCTTTTTAACTGGAGATATAAAATATCACGATGCTATGAAAGCACTAAGTGAAGATAAAATGCTTGTAGATATTGGACACTTTGAAAGTGAGCAATTTTTTGTTAATGCTATGGAGCTTTTATTAAACTCTATGCCAATTTCAGTTATAATTACACAATCTAAAAATCCATTTGAAATTTTTACTCTATAAAAGGATACACATTGAATATTTACACAAAAGATTTAGTAGTTTTATCAAAAATTGATAAAGAGCTAGATAGTTACACACCACAAATTGAGGCTATTAATTCAAAGATAGAGGCTGTTCAAAAAAAGTTAAATGAATTAAATGCAAAAAGAGATAGTTTAAATGAATTAATTGATTCAAACAGAGCAAAAATTAATGCATTTGAACTCCAAATAAAAGAGCTTAAAGATAAGCTTGAAGAGATTAAGAAAAAACAAAAAATTGTTAAGACAGAAAAAGAGATTAGCTCTTTATCAACAGAAGAGCATATTGCTAAAGACTCTTTAAGCTACAATAATGAAGAGATAGAAAGATTAAATGGAATTATTGAAAGTAAAGAGGCAGAATTAGCTGATATTCAAGAGCAAATAGAAGCAACTCAAAAAGAGCTAGAAGAGGTTCAAAAGTCTGTAGAAGATGAGTATAAGGCAATAGAAGAGAGCAAAAGATCTCTATATCAAAAAAGAGATGAGCAAGTTCGTTCAATGGATCCAAAAATTTTATCTTTTTATGAAGAGATACGCAAATGGGCAGGAAATACTGCAGTAGTTAAGGTAGAAAATCAAGCTTGTTATGGTTGCTATATGAAAATAAATGATAAAGCTTATAGTGATTTAATTAAGGGTGAAGAGATAGTAACTTGTCCACATTGTGGAAGAGTTCTTTATATTGAAGTTGATGGTGAGACTACAGAGGCATAAATTTTAGTGTTTAAGTGGTTTTATCTAACAATTGCAACTATAATCTATTTAGTTGCAACTCCTTTTTTGCTTCTTGTTTTATTTAAAAAAAAGTATAAAAACTCTATTCCTGCTAGATTTTTTTTAGTTAATAATAGACCTCTTAAAGCTGATGGTTTACATTTTCATATTTGTAGCTACGGAGAGGCAAGAGCTATAAAGCCTTTAATTAAAGAGTTTGATATTGATTTACTTAGATTTACCTCTATTACAAATACTGGTTATGAAGTAATTAAAGAGTATTCAAAAGAGAGTAGATACCTACCTTTTGAAATATTTTTACCATTTTGGGTAATAAAGCAAAAGGCTTTAGTGGTATTTGAAGCTGAACTTTGGTATATGCTGTTTTTATGCAACAAACAAAAGGGTGCTAAAACTTTTTTGATAAATGCTAGAATTAGTGAACGCTCTTATCCAAAATATTTACGCTTTAAGTGGTTGTATAAGCATATTTTTGAAAATATTGATGCAATTTATGCTCAAACATATGAAGATGCTAGGCGTCTTAAAAAATTGGGTGCAAAAAATATAAAAGTTAGTGGAAATATAAAATTTGCAAATATTACAAAGCCAAATAAGGAGTATCCAAAAAATTATAAAGTAGTTGTAACTGCTGGAAGCACACATGAGGGCGAGGAAGAGCTTGTTTTGAATGCTTTTATAAAGTTTAAAGAGCTTGAAGATGCTCAATTAATTGTTGTTCCAAGGCACCCTGATAGATTTGAAAAAGTAGCTCAATTTTTAGAAAAAGAGGCACTAAAAAAAGGATTAACTTTTAGCCGTTACAGTCAAAATAGAGAGTTTAAAAGTGATATTGTTTTAATAGATTTAATGGGAGAGCTAATTAATGCTTATGCAATTAGCGATGTTGTAATACTAGGTGGTGCTTTTGCTGATATTGGTGGGCATAATGCCGCTGAAGCTGCACAATTTGGATGCAAAATTATTACAGGAGAAAACTATTATAACCAAAAAGAGTTATTTAGCTTAATTGATGGAATTACAATTATTAATGAAAGTGAGTTAGAAGAGAAGCTTTTAAATTATATGGCTTTGCCAAGTAGTAAAATGGATGCAAAATTTGATATTAGTAAAATAGTTGAGGATATAAAGAGTGTTTTATGAGATAAAAGATGATTTTATTACACTAAAAATAAAAGCCCAACCAAGTGCTAGTAAAAGTGAATTTGCAGGACTTTATGGAGAAGATGCAATTAAATTACGCCTTGCAGCACCAGCAGTAGAGGGTGCTGCAAATAAAGAGCTAATTAAATTTTTATCTAAAAAATTTAAAGTTAGCAAAAGTGAAATAGAGTTTAAAAGTGGGCAAAATAGTAAAATTAAATTAATTAGAGTGCCACTAACTAAAAAAGTGCAAGAGTTTATAAAGGAAATAGATGGAAGATAAGGCATATAAAATATTGGCAATACAACTTGGTATCTCTGGGAAAAGAGCAAAAGAGTTAATTGATAGAGGCATAGTTTATGTTGGTGATAGAAAAGTAAAGATTGCAAGAGCAGTAATGCCAGAAGATACAAAGTTTCGTGTTGAAATGCCAAGTAAAATCAAAGTTATTTATGAAGATGATGATATTCTGGTTGTAAATAAACCTGCATTTTTAGACTCATATGATGTTGAAGCTACTTTTAATAATGCTAAATTAATTCATAGATTAGATAGAGAAACAAGTGGAGTTTTACTTTTAGCAAAAAATGATGAGTTTTTAAAAAAAGCTATTGAAACTTTTAGAAATAGAAGAGTAAAAAAGTTTTATACTGCTTGGGTTGAGGGTGTTGTTTATGAAGAGATGGTAATAGATTTACCAATTCATACAATTAAAGGTCCAAAATCTATATCTAAAATTGATAAAAGACTTGGTAAAGAGGCTATTACAATTGTTAAGCCAAATGAAGTGCAAGGTAAAAAGAGTAAAGTTGATATTGAGATAAAAACAGGAAGAACTCATCAAATTAGATTACATCTATCTCATATAGGACACCCAGTTGTAGGAGATGAACAATATGGTAGTCCAACAAAAAGTAAAAGAATTTTACTTCATGCCAGTAAAATTGAGATATTTGGCAAAGAGTTTGAAGCAAAAGAACCAAAAGATATACAGAGTTATAAATAATTTTCGGTAAAATAACATAAAAGTTACAAAATAATTAACTTTTTGCAATAGTTTCTTGAGGATAAATATTTTATATAATTATAAGCCTCTATTAGCTATTTTGCAAAAGGTATAATATATAAATTTAGGGGTAAATATGTTTGATACACTTACAGAGAGTTTCAAAAGTGCTATAGGAAAAATAAGATTTCATGATGATGAGAAAGCACTTAAAAAGGCATTAACAGAGCTTAAAAAAGCACTACTTAAAGCTGATGTTCACCATAAAGTTGTAAAAGAGTTAATTACTAATGTTGAAAAAGATGTAAAAGCAGTTGGTGTTGGTAAAGATGCATTTTTAAATGCTCTTGCAAATAGATTAAATGATATTTTAACGGCAAAAGGTAATCAAGGTTTTGTATTTGCACCAAAACCACCAACAGTTGTTTTAATGACTGGGCTTCAAGGTAGTGGTAAAACAACTACTACTGGTAAATTAGCATATATGCTAAAAGAGCAAAAAAAGAAAAAGGTTTTAATTGCAGCAGCCGATTTACAAAGATTAGCTGCAGTTGAGCAACTTCGCCAAATTACAGAGCAAATTGGTGTAGATTTGGTAGCAAATGAAGATGCTAAACCAGAAGAGATAGTAAAAGAAGCACTTAAAAAAGCAGAAGATGGACTTTATGATGTGCTTTTAATTGATACTGCTGGTCGTTTGGCAATTGATGATGAGCTAATGGATGAACTTGCAAGAGTTAAAAAAGTAGCAAATCCTGATGAGATTTTTTATGTTGCAGATGCGATGACAGGTATTGATGCAGTTAGAACTGCTGCAACATTTAAAGAAAAAATTGGTATTAGTGGTGTAGTTTTAAGTAAATTTGATGCAGATAGTAAAGGTGGGGTGGCTCTTGGAGTAGCTCATCAAGTTGGTGTTCCTTTGCGCTTTATTGGTAGTGGTGAAAAGATGCCAGATTTGGAAGCTTTTATTCCAGATAGAATTGTAAGCCGTTTAATGGGAGCTGGAGATTTAGAAGGCTTAATGGAAAAAACTGCTGCTGCTATTGATGAAAAGAGTGCTAAAAAGATAAGTAAAAAGATTAAAAAGGGACAATTTAACTTTAATGACTTTTTAGAGCAGATGGAGCAGATGAAAAAACTTGGTTCTATGAAGTCGCTAATTAGTATGATTCCAGGAATGAGTGGTATTGCTAAGCAAATTGGTGATATTGATTTAGAAAACTCTAAAGAGATGAAACAAATTAAAGCAATGATTAGCTCTATGACAAAAAAAGAGCGTGAAAACCCAGACCTTTTAAATAATACAAGAAAACGCCGTATTGCTGCAGGTGCAGGACTTGACCAAATTCAAGTTAATCGTGTGTTAAAGCAGTTTAAAAATGCAGCAAAAATGGCAAAAAAACTATCTGGCAAGGGTGGAATGAAGCAGATGCAACAGATGATGAAACAGATGCAAGGCGGAGGCGGAGTGCCACCAGGATTAATGAAATAAGCTTAAAACATATTAAATAGAGATACTCTTTTCTCTATTTTTAAATACTAAGCAATCCAATAACAACTCTATTAAAATAGAACTATACTCTAACTAATTATTAGTGCTACTATCAAAGTAAATAACTACACCTATCACTAATAGTAAAATAACAAAACTATTAATACAAAACCTCTACATCTTCGCTTTCACTGCCACTATTACTATTGCTATTAATTACACTATTATCAATCTCTTCACTATCTATTGGTGCTATTGCGTGGTTTGAATCTGTTTTTTTAGTTTTATTATTTTCAGTTGTTGGTTGTGGTTTTTTATCTACATTTGGAATATTAGCTGACTCTTCAAACATATCTTCATTTGGATTACTCTTAGGTAATGGAGATATAGCTGTGTAATATTCTGGTTTGCCATTTATCATACCAAGATATACACCTTTTGGCATATCAAATTTTCTTTTAAGATTTGGCTCGATTTTTAAAATATCTTTATAATATTTTGCAAATGCAGGAGCTGCCACTCTTCCACCTGTTGCACCCTTTGCAATTGATTTATATTTATCTCTACCATACCATACTATTGTAGTTATTGTAGGAGAGTATCCACAAAACCATGCATCAATATAGTTATTTGTTGTGCCTGTTTTTCCTGCTAACTCCAAGCCTTTAACTGCTGCATTTTTGCCAGTTCCTCTTTTTATTACATCTTCTAAAATAGTTGTCATTAAATAAGCTTGTTGTGGATATGTAAAGTTAACTATCTCTTTTGGTTGGGTTTCGTAAAGCACAGAGTTGTGTTTAGATACAATTTTGCTTACAAGTCTTGGCTCAATCATATGCCCTTTATTAGAAAAAATTGTATAAATTTGAGCCATTTTAAGTGGACTTATAGCTAAATTACCAAGTGAAATTGATAAATCATTTGGAATATTCTCTACATCTAGCAGAGCTAACCTTTTTCTTATTTTTTGTAAACCTAAATCACTAACTAAATTTACTGTAGCTAAATTTCTTGAGTGAACAAGTGCATCTCTAAGGGGTATAAATCCTTCAAAGTTTCTCTCATAATTTTGTGGTGTCCAAGTTACTACTTTTCCATCTTTTTTATATTTAAAAGTTCTTGAGAGATCAGTAAGTTTAGTTGCAGGATTATAGCCATAATCAAGGGCAGTTTGATAAACAAAAGGCTTAAATGAAGAGCCTGGCTGTCTTTTTGTCATAGTTGCACGGTTAAATGAACTCTTTTTATAATCAACTCCTCCAACAAGTGCCAATATATCTCCTGTATTATTTTCAACAGAAACCAAAGCCCCGTTTAAGTCTGTTTTATTTATATCTTCACCTATTGAATTTAATTCTCTTTTTAAGCCAAATCTTAATGCCTCTTTAGCAATATTTTGTTTATCCAAATCTATAGTTGTATAAATTTTATAACCAGCTGTCTTTAAATCTTTAAATTTATCTTTAAAACGCCGGACAACTTCATCTACAATAAATGGTGCAACATTTTGTGTTAGTGATGTTTTATAAACTTTTGGACGCTCTGCAATTGCCTCTTTATACTCCTCTTGTGTAATCCAACCTAGTTTTTTAAGCCTTTTTAAGATTAAATTTGCTCTTTTAATAACCCTTTCATAGTGGCGCAAAGGGTTATAGTAACTTGGTGCATTTG
>JAMONW010000130.1 GCA_027066355.1 Campylobacteraceae bacterium | reverse complement strand
TACCTTTTAGTGGACTTTTGCTTACAGTTAAATCGCTACAAAGAGTTGTAAATTTTACTCCATCTAAAGCCTTAGCAAAAGTATCAATACCTTTATCAAACTCATGGTTTCCTGGTGCTAAAATCTCATATCCTGCATCGCTCATCAAAGATAAAATAGCTTTTCCTTTAAAAATATGAAAATAGCTATTCATCAAATCATCACCACTACTTACAATAACACTATTTGGATTTTGCTTTTTTAATTTGCTATAAAGTGTAGCAACTCTTGCAATACCCCCAACTTCAGCCTTTGTTTTATTACCATCAAGCACAACCCTTTGAATACTAGGCTCTAAAGCACCTTGCAAATCAGCAGTCCCAATAATTGAAATACTCTTAGCTATAATAACAGCAGGTAATAAAAGTAGTAAATATTTCATAAAAACTCCTCACTCTTACTTTCGTAAAAGTATAACAAAAAGGTATGACAAAGTTGTGGCAAAGTATTTACTATAAATTAAGGTAGCAAAAAAACTAAGAGCTTAAAGCTATTTGCATTTAACTACAACTCTTGGAACCCCTGTATCTGTATGGACGGTGTAGCCATAGTCGGTAATTTGCATTTAACTACAACTCTTAGAACCGAGGTTTCAACCTCGGCTAAAAGTTGCTATATTTCAGAAAATTCAAACTCTCTACCAAGGTTCTTGTGTTTGCACTCTCTTTGAGAAAACCTTGCTTCCAGATTATCCATAATATACTTACACCAACAACTAACCAAAACTAACAACTACTCACTATCTTTAGCACTTTTTAGATAAAATCACCCAAATTAATTTATGGAAAATATATGAACCAAGCGCGACTTTTTGAGTATGTAAAAGATAGTAAAGAAAAAGCTAAGATTTTAGTTGTAAAAGATGATAAAGAGGCACAACAAGCTAAGGTTGTATATGATTATTTAGATAAAAAAGCTTTTGCTCTGCCAGATATTAGGTTAATTCCTGGTGATGATACAAGAAGTTATTTAGAAGATTTATCTAAGGCTTTTAATGTTTTAGAGAGGTTTCATCACTATGGTAGTGCTACGCTTATTGCGCCTTTTAGAACGCTAACTTTGCTTTTACCAAAAAAAGAGTATTTAGGTAGATTTAGTATTGAGTATGGCGATAGTATTGATTTAGAAGAGCTAAAACAGAGGCTTTATAACTTTGGTTATAGCTTTGTAGATGTTGTAAGCACTAAGGGTGAAGTTAGCTTTAGAGGCGATATTATAGATATTTATCCTACTAATTTAGAAAATGCTATAAGGCTTTCGTTTTTTGATAGTGAAGTAGAAGAGATTAGAGAGTTTGATGTATCTACCCAAAAGCGATATAAAGATGAGCTTGACTCTATAGAGATAGCAGCTGCATTTTTAGCCTTAAATGAAAATGAATATCAAAAACTGCAAGAGAGAGTAGAGAGTAGCTCTTATAGTGCATTTGTAAAAGATATTGCATCTTTAGGGCTTTGGCACTTAGAAGATTTAGCAACTAACTATTTAAAAGATTTTAGCTCGATTTTAAGTAGCAAAGCTTTAATTAGCGAGATAAAAGAGCATTATGAGATAGCTTCTGTAGCTCCTTTAGTAGCTGCTAGTAGCTTTCCTTTAAATGCTCTGCCAGAAGAAAAAGAGTATAAAGAGCTAGAGGTTGTAAATATAAACAAGTTTATAGAGGCAAATTTAGATAAAAAGATAACTATTATTAGTAAAAACCAAACTCAAATTCGCTCTAGCACACTGCCACACTTAAAAGAGCTTAATATAAAATATATTGATGGTATTTTAAATATTGGATCAAGCAAAGAGCTGATTTTATCTATTAATAAAGCTACTAAAAAGCGCAAAGTTAAAAAGCCAAGCATAGTTTTAGATGAGATTAAAATAGGCGAATATGTAGTGCATGTAAATTATGGTGTAGGTATATTTAAAGGCATTGAGAAGCGCGAGGTTTTAGGGCGTTTTAGAGAGTTTGTAGCATTGCAGTATCAAAGTGAAGATATGCTATATATTCCAGTTGAAAACTTAGAGATAATTGATAGATATGTAGCCTCTAGTGGCTCACTGCCAAGCCTTGATAAGCTTGGAAAGGCATCTTTTGCAAAGCTAAAAAGCAAAGTAAAAGAGAAACTTTTTGCCATAGCAAGAGAGCTTATGGAGATAAACGCAAAAAGGGTGCTTAAAAAGGGTATTAAAATTGTAGTAGATAGAGGCACTCAAGAGGCATTTTTAAAAGAGGCTGGATTTACCCATACGCCAGACCAACTAAAAGCAATAGAAGATATTTTAGATGAGCTTAGTAGCGGGAGAATAATGGATAGACTATTAAGCGCAGATGTTGGCTTTGGTAAAACAGAAGTTGCTATGAATGCAATATTTGCAGTAGTTAAAAATGGCTACCAAGCAGCTATTATTGCGCCTACTACCTTGCTTTCTAACCAGCACTTTAATAGCCTAAAGGAGCGCTTTTCTAAATGGGATATAAAGGTAGCTAAAGTAGATAGATTTACAACCCCAAAGAGCAAAAAGGCTATTTTAGAGCAGTTAAGAGAAGGAAAAATAGATGTAGTTGTAGGAACTCACGCCTTGCTTAATGCTAAATTTAATAAACTAGGTCTTGTAGTAATAGATGAAGAGCATAAATTTGGTGTAAAACAAAAAGAGGCCCTAAAAGAGCTTAGCATTGATACACACCTTTTAAGTATGTCTGCAACACCAATTCCAAGAAGCCTAAATATGGCGCTATCGCAAATTAAAACATTTAGCGAAATATTTACACCACCAGCTACAAGAGCAGGGGTTAGAACATTTGTTAAAGATTACGATATAAAAGCTATTAAAGAGGCGATACAAAGAGAGTTAAGAAGAGGTGGGCAGGTATTTTATGTATTTAACTCAATTGCTGCAATTGAGGCTAAAAAAGAGGAGCTTTTAGAGGAGATGCCAAATTTAAGAGTAACTGTGCTTCACTCTAAAATTCCACCTGCAACAACAGAAAAAGAGATGATAAAGTTTGAAAAGGGTGAGTATGATCTGCTTTTAAGCACCTCTATAGTTGAGTCTGGCATACATTTGCCAAATGCAAATACTATGATAGTTGATGGCGCTCAAAACTTTGGTATTGCAGATTTGCATCAGTTAAGAGGAAGAGTTGGAAGAGGCGGAGTAGAAGGCTTTTGCTACTTTTTTGTAGATAATAAAGAAGCCCTTAACGATAACGCAAAAAGAAGGCTATTAGCCCTAGAGAGCCACTCAGAGCTTGGAAGTGGAGCAGTATTAGCAATGCACGATTTAGAGATAAGAGGTGGCGGAAACCTAATAGGCGAAGCCCAAAGCGGACATATAAAGCAAATTGGATACTCTTTATACCTAAAGATGCTAGAAGATGCAATAAGAGTGCTTAGCGGAAAAGAGGAAGAGAGTAGCAAAAGCGCAGAGATAAAATTAAGTGTAGATGCATATCTAAGTGATGATTTAATTACAGAAGATAGACTGCGCCTAGAGCTATATAGAAGACTCTCACAAGCCCAAACTACTGAGGAAGTTTATGAGATAGAAGAAGAAATAATCGATAGATTTGGCAAACTAGATAAATTCACAAAACAATTTATTGACTTAATTATCATAAAAGTTTTAGCAAAAGATAAAGATATTAAAAAAATCTCTAGCTTTGAGCAAAGAGTATTTATAGAGTTTAATAAAGAGGGCAAAGATAGAGTAATCTTACAAAGCCCTAGCAAAGATAGCGATGATATTATCGCTACTGCTTTGGAGTTTTTAAAGAGTTAGTTATTTTGTTGCTCTTGCTCTTTTGCAATCTCTTCTCTAACTTTATCCATATCAAGAGCTATTAGTTGAGAGATAATATCTTTTAACCCCTCTTCAGGTAACATTCCTGCTTGGTTAAATACTACTACACCCTCTTTAATTGCCATAATTGTTGGAATTGATTGAATTTGAAAGTGTCCTGCTAATGCTTGTTCCTCTTCTGTATTTACTTTGCCAAATAAGATATCTGGATACTCAGCTGAAACTTTTTCAAAAATTGGAGCAAATTGACGACAAGGACCACACCATGGTGCCCAAAAATCTAGTAGTGTAATTTGACTACTATTTACTTTCTCTTCAAAATTTTCTGCTGTTAAATTTTCTAATGCCATTTTTTACCTTTTATTTTTGATAATAATATTATTACATAATAAACTGAATTTATCTTTTAAATAACTCTTTTGCTCTTAAAAGCTTATATTTTGTAGATTTTAAATGCTCTATTTGCTCTTTTGTTAAGTTGCTTCCCTCTAATAGGTTACCCTTTAGTAATTTATAGTTTATTAGTGATTTATCACTTAAGTTCAATCTATTATTGTGGCAATTTTCGCAACTTTTTGCCTCTTTTATTATAGTGTGTGGTTTTGTTACAACAAATCCACCAAATTTTTTGGCATCTATTATTGTTCTATTTTTATCATCTACATATGTTAATTCAAAATCAAGTAAGGGTCTTGCTAACTCTATTTTATCTCTATAATTAATTAAATAAAAATTCTCCCATCTTCTAAATTCATAACCTAAATACCAAAGCCCCTTATATATTTTGTTTGTTAAAAAATCTGGCATAGCTGGGGCTATTTTTGAATTTTTTAGAGCCTTTTGCAAAAAATTTTCTAAATATGGATCTTGGCTTAAAGTAAGGCGTTTAAAATCTTTGTAGTTTGGCATATCACTTCTTAAAATTATGCTTTTATAACTATTTGTCTGCCAAGCACTATGACATACTATACAACTTATTTTAGAGTGATACTTTGGGTGGTTTTTAGAGCTTATATTTTGGTGGCAAGAGATACAACTTACCTTTTCAAAATTGCCATTTTTATTGTTGTGGCAACTAATGCAAGTTAAGCCCTTTTTAGAGTGAATATCCTCTATTAAGTGGTGATAATCTATACCTCCAAGGCGTTTTGGATAGCTACCATCACTTTGAATAGGCGCTCTGTAACTCTCATCAAAATCTTTAGGAAATAATCCTAAATAGTCTGTTCCAATAAAGTTACCATTATGACACTTTAGGCACTTTTGCTCAGTAGCTTTTGCCTTGATGTCATCATTTTTATTACTATGAGGATTATGACAAGCCAAACAGCTATTGCCACTTGGATTTACTCTTTTAGAGTTTAAATGACACTGCAGACACTTTCGGCGAAGAAAATCTATAGCTAAATTTCTATTTAATTTACTCTTTGAGTTAAGAGTATTTGAATCTTTAATTTCTGGCAAATTTTCTAAGGTATAATTATACTCTTTTAAACCCCAAGCTTTTAGAGTTAAGCTAATCTCTTTATTTAAACTATAATGCATAGGAGCATGAGTTTTTAAATCTATTTTATGGCAATTTAAGCACTCATTTGCAAATAGTAATAGAGGTAAAGTAATTATTAAAAATATCTTCATAACTATATTTTATTTTTAGTTACTTTTTTTATCATTCTTTTTAAAGCATAATTATCTATTTTTAAATCCCTATTTCCATTTACTACTTCATATAAATTCTCTACCATATTTTCAATCTCTTTACTCTTTGTAATATGTGGATATAGTAGTGCTAATGCCTCTTCATAATTAGTATAGTTTTTATCTCTATTAGTTGCTTTTTTTATTACATTTAGAATAGATTTACCTAATAAAACACCACCCATACCTAAAATAAGTCCTAAAATAAATGCTCCAAACAAAGCTACAAATGGATACCCCTCTATGCTATATTTTCTTTTATAGTAAAAGTTATCAAAGAGTAAATCTTCTATTTTTGCTAACTCTTTATCCTCTTTTTCAAAATTATCTTTTGGAATCTCTTGCTCTTTTAACATTGATTTTGGATTTTTTAGTGCTTTTTCAACATCTGATTTTATACCATTTAAAGCCTCGGTAATTGATTTGCTTCTTTTTACTTTTACATTAAAAGGTTCTGTTTTTATTATATAAACTTTATTTGATTTAGGAGAATATACTTTATATTCAACTGATGGTATTGTAAAATCTCTATCTGAAATAAATACATACTTTTTACTATATTTGCTATATATTTTGCCTTTACTAGCAATATGCTCTATTTTGGCATCATTACTATATGAAGTAACACCTTTTATATTAAATTTTGGATCTTTTATATTATCAATATTTCCAAGACCATCTATTACTATTGTATATTTAAAAGGTTTATTAGCTTTTGCAAAATTACTCTCTCTAATTACTTTTATTCTAAAGCTACCTACTAGCTCTACATGTTCAGGAAGCTCTTTAACATCTATTTTTAATGGATTTGAACTTATACTTTTCCACTGTATATCTGCACCAAAAAATCCAAATGGACTTTGTGCTTGAGGAGCCAAGGAGATAGCTATTTTTGCAATAGCAGGTTTTATTATATGTAAACCACTCTTTTTAGCAGTGGCAATATACTCAATTGTTCTTATTACACTATTGCCTTTATCTATAATTTTGCCATCTCCAAGAGCTTGAACATTAAAATCTTTAAATTTAGGAGGAGTATATTGTATATCAGAATTACTTAAATTAATTGGTTCAAAAAGTTCAACTTTTATAATAAAAGACTCTCCTACTACAACACTCTTTTTATTAGATGTCATTTTAAAGATAATTGGACTACTATTATCTCTATTTTGTGATATATTCTCTTTTTGTCTGTTGTTATCAATCTCTTTTATCTCTTTGTTTTTTATATTTTTAGGCTCTTTAACATTAACTTTAAAGGGAGTAGTTTTATACTCTTTATTATCAATTTTTATAACAAAAGAGTTAACATCAAAACTACTATCTGGTTTTATAATATGTGTTACAGCCCTTTTTACTATTGCAGTTTTGTTACCATCACTTTCTGCAATTGAGTAAGTAACATTTGCTTTTTTAGAGAGAATATTATATTTTGCAATTTTATCAATTTTTGGAAAAACAATTTTTGAACCTTTTTTTGCAACAGCAACTAAAATTACTTGAACTTTTGTTTTAGGAGTAATATCTTTTGGTTTTACAGATACATATACTCTTGGATATTTTGCAAATAGTATATTGCTTAACAATATTATAGATATTAAAATTATTACTCTTTTCATATTTTTCCTTTTACCATGGTTTAAGACTATTTGATGTATTACTATTTACACCTTTGATTTTATACATTAATACAGGGACTTTCTTATCTTTTAAACTTCTGTTTAATATTTTTTTAATCTCTCTTTTAAACTTCTCTTTTTCCTGAAGTTTTTTAAGTTTTAAAAGCTCTTTTTTTGTTAACTTTCTCTTTTTGTTAACTTTTTTCTTCTCTTTTTTATTTT